>JAEZLY010000199.1 GCA_023414985.1 Bacillota bacterium
GTGATTATCCTGTACAAAGTCATAAAATATTCCGCTTGCTTCAAGGGTTCGCTGTGACCAGCTTTCCATAAACCAACCCCTGTGATCACCAAAGACCTGGGGTTCTAAAATATATACATCTTTTAAATCAGTATCAATAACTTTCATCATTTCCATGCCTTTCCAACAGCCTGCAAATTTGGGGCCATAGGCACAAATTTGCCAAGTGAAAAATCATGTTTTTTCACTTTTTGCTCCTACTAATACAGAATTTTACCTTCCGATACCTTACGCAAATGTTGCCCATATGCAGATTTCCCGTAGTGATCTGCTGCTTTCACAAGCATATCTTTGTCAATCCATCCGTTAATATAGGCGATCTCTTCAATCGCCGAAATTTGGATTCCCTGTCGCTTCTCGATCACCCTGACGAATTCAGAAGCATCACTTAACGCATCCATCGTACCGGTGTCCAACCAAGCATAGCCTCTGCCAAGCGTAACCACATTCAGACTTCCATCTTCTAAGTACATGCGGTTCAAATCTGTAATCTCTAGTTCGCCTCTCTTGGATGGTTTTACTTGTTTAGCCATTTCACATACTCTGTTATCATAAAAGTATAAACCGGTCACACAATAATTCGACTTCGGCTTTTCCGGCTTTTCTTCAATAGAGATTACTTTTCCGCTGTCATCAAACTCTACAATTCCAAAACGCTCCGGATCTTCCACATAATAACCGAATACTGTAGCACCTTTCTCTTTTTTGGCTGCCTCCAACAGATGCTTCTTTAGCCCGCTTCCGTAGAATATATTATCTCCAAGCACCATTGCGCAGGAATCGCCATCGATAAACTCCTCCCCAATGAGAAAAGCCTGTGCCAATCCATCGGGCGAAGGTTGCTCTGCATAGGATAATTGAATACCATAACTGCTGCCATCCCCCAGAAGTCGCTTGAAATTCGGTAAATCCTGAGGAGTAGAAATGATCAGGATGTCCTTAATTCCGGCCAGCATCAACGTAGAAAGAGGGTAATAAATCATTGGTTTATCATATACCGGTAAGAGTTGCTTTGATGTTACCATAGTAAGCGGATATAGTCTTGTACCGGAACCTCCGGCCAGAATAATACCTTTCATAATATATCCTCCTAATTTTCAAATCTATGCTGCTGCTTTTTATCCTATTTAATACTTCCTCATGAATTTTTCTTACACCAATCAATTGTTTCAGAAATACCTTTTTCAAATGTAACTTGTGGTACAAATCCGGTATCTTTTGTTAACTCACTGATGTCTGCACATAAATTCATTACTTGATTATGCGCATAAGGGACTTCTCCCAAACCGATTTTTAGATCCTTGTCTATGGTATCTCGCATTATCGTGATATATTCTGCTAATGATCTAGTACTACCACTACCAATCGGATATATTGATCCGTCCTTACCATTTTCTGCTATCCGATAAAATGCTTCGGCAGCGTCATCACAATATAGAAAATCCCATTGCTGTTCCCCTTTTGTAAAGGCAGCATATTCTCCGCGCAGCATTTTGTAAATACTTGACATAACCATCGTAAACTCATTATCACATGGACCATATATACTTAATATCCTGGTCCAGATATGCTTCAAGCCCAGCTGATGTGCATATATCGCACTTAATTTACCCGCTGTATATTTTGCTAATCCATATCCGTTTTCAGGATTAGTTGGCGTCAGAGCAGATAACTTACTCTCAGTTCTGCCGTATTCCGCTTGAGAACCTGCTCCAATAAATGTAGTACATCCAAGATGATTTGCTAAATCAACCGCATCCAGAGTATACTTAATATTATTATTTTGAAGATAACCATCATTTCTGCTGCTGCCATATGTACCATTCCAAGCAAAATGAAAAAAGGTATCGTAGGAATCTTTGATTACCGACTTTAGCTGAAGTAAATCTGAAATGTCACATTCACAAATCGTAACCAATTTATTCGAAGGGATATTATTAATCTTACTCGAATTTGGCCTGCAGATGGCAAGTACCTGAATATCCTCCTTTATCAGTTTTCGAATTAATGCTGAAGCGATCATGCCTGTAGCACCTGTTATAACAACTTTATTCATTTATTTACCCTCAATTATTATAGTATTTTTGCTATTTACCATTAGCCAGGCACTCGTACAGACACTTGATGGCATTTTCAATTTCCTCTTTTTTCAAATCCCGATAGATTGCTATTTTCATATCCTCATACAATAATACAGCTGTTAATGCTGTACTCGTCTGCTTTTTATCTTTTTTTATCGCATCAATGATATGATCGATTCCCATTGTAGATTGATCGATATCCACATGAATAATTTGTTTTAAAACATGCTCAGAACGCAATACCAGGTTATCATCCAGATAACCTCTCTGCAGAGAGATTCTGTTTGCAACGATCATTCCCATCGCTACAGCCGTACCATGCGGTATGCGGTAATTTGAAGCCGTCTCAAAGGCATGTCCAAAGGTATGCGCAAAGTTCAAATGAATTCGAATCCCCTGATCGAACTCATCTTCTTCAATAAATGGTTTTTTAAAATTCAAACTGGTATATAAATATTGATTCAAAGCGCTCTGATCTCTTGAAACCAGATCGCTAATATCTTTTTCAATTCTGTCCAAACCATCATAACCGCTCATAATATTAAACTTTACAACCTCACCTAATCCGCTCTGAAAATCCTGTTCAGATAATGTTTTAAAAAATTCCGAACAGATATAAATTTGCTCAGGCGGGAAGAAAGTTCCCAATAGATTCTTATAATTTTTATAATTGAGAGAAGTTTTTCCTCCAATACAGCTATCGCAGGCAGCCAGAAGTGTTGTCGGAACAAATGACCAATGAATTCCCCTATATAAAATATTTGCGGCAAAACCCGTGATGTCCTGAATAATGCCGCCACCGAATGATACCAGGTGTGCATTTCTTTTAGCCGGAATGGATGTCATAACCTCACATATTTCAAGTGCAGTCTCAATCGTTTTATTACTTTCCAATGCTTCTATTACTTTCAATTTACTTTGATCAATATGATGAAACAGCTTCTCTTTATAAATTTCATATACATTTTTATCAATGACAAAAAAAGCATTTTCCAAATTGATCAGATCATTCACAAATGTAAAATCATCTTCTATATTTACTGTATAATCTCTTATGTTTGAATTAATTATCATTTTGCTGAAAATCCTCCATCCACCACTATTTTTTGTCCGGTCAGGTAAGTATTGCTCTCATTGCCCAGGAAATAGATTACTTCCGCAATTTCCTCGGGTTCAGCCATTCTTCTCATAGGAATATCAGCCGAAATATCATCGATAACCTCCGGTGAATTGTTTTTACGAGTCAGCTCAGTTAAGGTAAATCCGGGGCAAACAGTATTTACAAGAATATTATAGGGTGCGAGTTCAACCGCCAAAGTATTGGTTACTCCATGGATCCCGTTTTTTGTGGCACTATAGATGCATCTTCCACCTTTTGATACAACTGCCCAAATAGAACCAATATTCACGATACGCCCATATTGATTTTTCTTCATTTGTCCTACGAAACCTCGAATAAGCATAATTGGAGATATCAAATTAACCTGCATCATATTTTGTATCTCTGAATCACTGATATCTTCAATCATGTTAATATCATTAATCCCTGCATTATTTACGATAACATCGAAATATATATTCTTATTCTCTTCTATAAACCTCTTGACTGATTGTATATCTGATAAATCCATATCGGTTCTTGTTGGAGTTACTACATCATATCCGTTTTGTCTATATTTCTCAGCGATGGCTTTGCCAATACCACGTGCTCCACCTGTAATTAATACTTTTTTCATACAGTCATATCCTCTTCTCTATATCTATTACTCTCGTATTCCTCTCTGCTAAGGAAAGGATACATATCGTCAATATTAGGAGATACAATATTTCCATCGGGGAGAACCTTGGATGACAATTTAGGTTCAAAAATCTGCTCCGGATCTAAAATAACCTCGCAAATAACCGGTCCACTGGTTGAGAGAACTTTTTGAATACCCGTTTCAATTCCACCAAGTTCTGAAAGTAACACATATGGTATTCCATAAGCAAACGCCAATTTATCCAAACTGGGAAAACTTAAACCATTTCCTTCACACACACCTACCAAAGGTGGTGTGAAAAGGTTTGTCTGCGTTTGTCTGATTGAATGATATCCATTGTTATTTAAAATGAATAATTTCATATTCAAATTGTTATATACAACAGTCTGAAGTTCCTGGATATTCATCTGGAAGCTGCCGTCTCCGTCAAGACAAATGATTCGCTCTCCTTCTGATGCAACACAGCAGCCTAAAGCCGCCGGAAATCCATATCCCATTGCTGCACATCCGGAGTTTGTAAATAGGCGCTGCCCTTTTTTCAGATTGGCTGTTTGAAAAGAAACTACGCAGGCAGATCCATTTCCGGTTATTATTTTTTCTCCCTCTTCTAATTGTTGAAATAGCTTATCCATGAATACATATGGGTTGATTGGAGAATTTTTCTCATAATACCGATCCAATACAGCAGGGTATCTTGCATCTGTTTCTCTGCACCACTTCAACCATCTTTCATGATTTCCACAATTCCGTGTTTCTAATATTTTATTCATAGATGTAATTACATCCAGTACATTAGCGTGAATAGGCATATCTGGTTTTATGGTCGGCTTTTTCAACTCATTTTCATCAATGTCAACTACAATTTTATAAGCATTCTTAGCAAATTCTTTGTAATTATAACTGATCTGTCTGATATTAAGACGGCATCCGAGTACTAACATAAGGTCACAGTTTTCTACAACAAAGTTACCTCCACGGGTACCAATTGTACCTGGTCGGCCGCAAAATAAATCATGGTCATTCCATAGGACATCATGTGCATTCCATGCGGTTACAACAGGAATATGCAATTTGTCAATTAACTCTATGAACGCTTCATGTGCATTGCCGAGACGGATACCGCTACCGGCAAAAATGATCGGTTTTTTAGCATTCGATATTTTTTCAATGATGATAGATGATAATTCCGTATCATAAACCGGCATTTCAGGTTTTGACAGCTCCTCCGGTATGAAACCAATAAGCTCATCTGTTTCCACTATGGAAGCCTGAATATCCAATGGTACATCAAGCCATACCGGACCACCTCTGCCATTTAAACATAAATGCCAAGCCTTTTCTAAGTGGTAACGGATTTCTTTGGCATCAGTAATCATATGAGCATATTTCGTCATAGTCTTTGCGCAATCGGTAATATTAAATTCCTGATCACCCAGCTGACGAAGCGGTACCTCAGTAGACCAAATTGTTGTTTCTCTTTTCACCTGCCCTGACACAATAAACATCGGAATTGAATCAAGCCATCCACCTAAAACACCGGTAAGCGCATTCGTTCCACCCGGTCCACTCGTTACGCATACAGCTGCTATTTTTCCTGTTAATCTTGTATATGCCTCTGCTGCTATTGCACACGCTTGCTCATGATGATTATAGATACAGGTTAATTTATCATGATGGCCAAAGGCATCATTCAAATGCATTGCGCCACCACCCGTAACTGTGAAGATATCTTTTACACCTTTTTCTGATAAAAAATCACTAATATATTTTGCAACCTTAACTTTCATAGTCCGACAAACAGCCCCCTTTGAAGAAATTCAAAATTTCGTTTACATTATCTGCACTAAAAATACAATTACATTCGATTGCTTCTTTTTTATTCTTAAATCCATAACCATATGTTACTCCGATACAGTCAATTCCAAGCTCTGCAGCTCCTTGTGCGTCATGATAGGTATCTCCTATCATAATAACATCTGCGATAGAGTACTTAAATTCATCCAAACAATTTCTAATAATATCTACTTTAGTCAATTTATTTTCTACATCAGCCCCAAAAACAGCATTCGTATACTTAGAAAAACCAAAATACTCCAGTAACTTGCTTGCATAATCCTGCCTCTTATAAGTAGCAATTGCTACTTGCATATCATGCGTTACCATATAGGACATTAAATCATATATATTATCATATGGTACTGCTTTAAACAAATCAAAATCTTTATATCTGTTTCTAAATATCTCTACCATTTTTATTATCTGAGCTTGGTCTACATCATAATATCGTTTAAAAGATTCCTGTATGGGTGGCCCGGTAAAAGATTTCAGTTGTTCTTCATTGAGTGGTGAAAAACCCATTTGTTCAATCGTATATTGAATAGCTTTTTTTGATCCTTCTACTGTGTCTAAAAGAGTCCCATCCAGATCAAAAATTACTAATTTATATCTTTTATGTTCATCCATCACTATTCTCCCTTCGTATTTTTCTGTTTCATTACATACATCAAGAGCAATAGTCAATTCATTGATCGTTGTATAAATCTGCTGCCACGAATTTTAACCATTACCAATGATTATTCATTACTATCTATAATATCTTTTCCTCTCGGAATTTGTCAAGTTCGTTGTCACATTTCCGAATTTTTCTTCACTATAATATGAAGTTTATGCGCCCTATATTAGCGGTTGAAAATGATTGACAAATAGATAGGGAAAAGTGTAAACTTATCATTACAAAAAGTTAACAAATGAAAATTGGAGGTTACAATATGGGTAAGCTAATGCTTCTTGACTGCACGCTCCGTGATGGTGGTTATATAAATGATTGGGAATTCGGTCATGATACTATGACAAGTGTACTCGAACGTTTGGTAAGTTCAAGGGTTGATTTCATTGAAATTGGTTTTTTAGATGAACGTAGAAAGTTTGATATTAATCGAAGTATTATGCCGGATACTTTATCTGTAGAGAAAATATATGGAAATATCGACAAAGGTAACGCTTGTATAGTAGGTATGATTGATTATGGGACCTGCTCCATTCACCAGCTACAGCCGTGCAATGAGAGTTATCTCGATGGAATTAGAGTAATCTTTAAAAAGGGTGTTATGCATGAAGCAATTGATTTCTGTAAACAGGTTAAGTCTTTAGGTTATAAGGTGTTTACCCAAGCTGTTTCGATAACCAGTTATAATGATGAAGAACTGTTAGAGTTAATAGGCCTCGTTAACGATATGGGTCCATATGCAATGTCAATGGTTGATACCTATGGATTACTTCATCAGGATAATCTAATTCATATTTTTAATATATTAAATGAGAATCTTGATCCGCAAATATGTATTGGTTATCATGCTCATAACAATTTTCAGATGGGTTATGCCAATTGTATAGAAATACTGCACAAAGAGGTAGATCGAACTATATTAGTCGATGCTACTCTCTATGGAATGGGTAAAAGTGCCGGTAACGCTCCTATTGAATTAATTAGCAATTATATGAATGAAAATTTTGATAAGCATTATGATCTCAATCAAATGCTGGAAGCAATTGAAACAAATATTATGGATATCTATAATAAAATTCCTTGGGGTTACAACCTTTTTTACTATATTTCAGCAGCGACCAAATGTCATCCCAGCTATGTATCTTACTTAATTAATAAACATACTCTTTCAATCAAGTCCGTTAATGAAATATTGAGAAGTATTGATGAAGAGAAAAAGCTTCTTTATAGCAAGGAGCATATTGAAGCTTTGTATCTTGAATATCAAAACAATGAGTGTGACGATACAAAATCTCTTGCCGATTTAGTGAAAGTCCTTCAAGACAAATCTGTCTTATTAATCGGCCCGGGAAAAAGTATCAGCTTGGAAGAGAAGAAAATTGATGATTATATAACCAAAAATAATCCAATTGTAATATCCATCAATTATTTACCGAATAGTATTACAATGGACTACCTCTTTTTAACGAATGCAAAACGGTATGCACAAATGGCTACAAAGCTTGCTGAAGCCTCTTATAAGGACCTGAAAACAATAGCCACCTCTAATGTTACAAAGACAAGCGGATGCTTTAATTACGTATTAAATTATAGTACATTAATTGATCCCGAGACCGATATACCGGATAACTCCTTAATCATGTTGTTGAAGGCGCTGGAGAAGGTTAAAGTAAATCATATTGCTATGGCCGGCTTTGATGGATACTCTGATAGTGAGATGAATTATTTTAACACTAACATGGAATACAGCTTTGTAAAAGAAAAAGCCCAATATCTCAATCATTATGTGAATGGTTTCTTGCGTGATTACACGAGAAATAATAGTATTGAGTTTATTACTCATTCAAAATATGAGGTATAATTAAAATTTCATCCTTTCAAAAAATGGAACCTATAGATTGATCGCAAATAAATTGCCAAAATCTATAAGTTCCATTTGTTTTTCGTTATCGTTCTATCGATCAAATTTGTCCGAACAAAAATAAAAGCTTAAAAATCAAATTATCTATTCTTCGCTGCCTGTAAATCCTGTCTCCAAAAAAAATCTTCCATCGAAAAAAGAAATTACTTTTTGCCTTAATCAAGGTAATCATCATCTGCTCTTTTTCCTGATCTGTTTGATACAGCTTATAAAACTCCATGACCTGCTTTCTGAGCTGTCCCCTATACTTCCGATAATTCTTTATTCTGCCTTTGAATTCATCATAATAATTTGATCTTGAACCAATGATGTTATTTCCATGCTGTCTGTAATAAATATGCGATTCCTCATCATAGATTACCCTTCCTAAGGCACTGGCACTCAGATAGAGCCACCAGTCATGCATGACTGTAAATTCGGGGATATGTCCCTTCACCAGTTCCAGAAGTTCTTTATTAAACAAGCAGGTACAGCCTGTATTAATATTTTCTACCAAGGCATTCCCAAAACTCGGTACAACATTTATTCTCTTTATCGTTGTTACTAAGGGGGTAAGCTTCTGATCAACCAATTCAGGTTTTGAACAGTAGAGAGCAGGGTAGCCCTCTTCCTTGCCGATTTTATTTACTGCTGCACTGATTTTATCCTTACTCCAGACATCATCCTGGTCTGATAAGGCATAATAATCCATCGAATTGTCTGCGTGCAGCATCAAATCAAAAAAGCTGTTTTTCACCCCTAGATTCTGTCCCTGATAGTAGGAAACACGATGATCCGTATTAGCAACCTCGTGAATAATTCTGACTGTATCATCCGTTGATCCGTCATCTCTGATCAATAAAGAAATATCCGAATAATCCTGGCTCAGAATACTATCTAACTGCTCTCGTAAATACTTTTCCCCGTTAAAGGTAGACATCAGAATTTGTACTTTTTTCATCCTGCCCTCCTTAAGCCTTCGCAAAATCAGTAATCCGTCTTTTCATCATTATTCTTTGCGTCCAGTACTGCTCGATAGATGCCAAGCATTTTTTCTTCCACCCTAGCTTTGGCATATTTTTTAACTTCGTTCTGATTGAAGCTGCCAAAGCTTTCTCCCAGCCCAGACTGGTCAATCAACTGTTTCAAAGCTTTGGAAAATCCGTCCGTATCATTCGGCAATGCAAGGAAGCCTCCCTGCTCTTCTACAATAAGATCCTTATTCCCTCGAATTCTTGAACAGACTACCGGCAGACCGGCTGCCATTGCTTCCATCAATGCAGCGGATAACCCCTCCTGATAGCTTGGAAAAAAGAAAATATCGGAGATTTTCATGATTTCAAAAATATCATTTCGATAACCGAGAAACATGACTCGATCCTGCACCTTCAACTGCCTCGTAACAGCTTTTAATTCATCTTCCAAGACTCCATGTCCACAGATCAGAAGAATGGAATTCTTAATATCGGCATTCGCAAACGCAGTGATCGCTGTAGCGTAATTTTTCCTTTTAATGAGTTCACCGACTGCCAGAATGATCCGTGTATCAGACTGAATACCAAGCTCTCTCTTCTTTTGGGACTTATCGATATCCAGGAAAGAAATTCTGTCCAAATCAATTCCGACCCCCGGAATATACTGCACCGTCTTTGCATGAAAGCCTGAAGCCCGGCCATAATCCTCTTTGTTGATTGTGATGAGAACATCCGTAAATTTAGACAGGTATTTCTCCGCCGGATAATATACCATCCAATTAATCCATGGTGCTCCTTTATAAAAATGAAAGCCATGCACCGTATAAATAACCGGGCCGGTACCGGTTGCTCTGGCTGCAATTCTTGCCATTGCTCCTCCCATAGGAGTATGACAATGTACCAGCTGAAACGGTATCTCGGTCATTAATTCTTTCAATTGTTTATATACTTTTATGTTATCCCTGATAGCAAACGGTGATCTTACAAAATCTATTTGGTGTCTGATAATCCCTGTTCCGTCCAGACGACTGTTATCCGTCCCGTAGGAAGGCGTATGATAGTTAGAAGCATAATGAACCTCATACCCCATTTTCTGAAGAATTCTTACATTATTCATCTCAAATTGCGGAACAAATCCACTGACTGTTGTTACTATTAATACTCGTTTCATTTAGAAATCCTCTCGATTACATAACTTATTCAGGCCTAATACGTTGAAAAAGAACCAAAAAGAAAGAAACAATCTTCTTTCTTTAGGTTCTTCTATTTCATATGTAATAACGAATCCATCTTACTGCTGTATTCCTGCATTCTGGCGATGAATTTCTCTTTATATTCATTGCGTTCTTCTTCCGTCATATCCATATATTGCGCATATTCCACTTCACTTCTCACCAAAGGAGCACCGCAATGGAAACAGATCGCATCCGGTTTTCTTGAGACCATTCGGAAATTATAACATTGCGGGCAAATATATATTCTTAACATACGAAAATATCCCTCCCAAATGCATAATCGCAAATGTTATTATACTATGTTGTCGACAGAAAGTAAACAACCTATCGACTTTTTGTATAATATTGTATTCTTTTGCTATATCCTGGCGTAATTGATACTTTTTTCGAATTCAGTCCGAAACAATCAGATAAATTTGCCTATCCTGCCCAGGTTATGATATAATTACAGTCAGACATCCTATCGTAGATTATTTCATAGGATGTTCTATTTCAAATCGGAATAATAACCGTACCATTCATATAGTATAAATCATTTTAACAAAGGAAAGTGAGAGAAACCTATGGAAGATAAAACATTATATCTGGAGTGCTATTCCGGTATCAGCGGAGATATGACAGTTGCAGCATTATTGGATCTTGGTGCTGATCAGGAGGTTCTGCTGAATGGCTTAAGCAGTCTGAAGGTAAAGGGTTATTCTATAAAAATCGGACACAGGGAGAAAAACAGCATCTCAGCCTGTGATTTTGATGTCATCCTGGAGGAGGATGCTGCAGATCATGAACAGGAACACAAACATGAGGACGGACACACGCATCCCCATGACCACGGGCATACACATGAGCACCCCCATGACCAGGAGCATTCCCACGACCATACCCACAGCCACACTACCGTTCATTCCCACGAGCTGGTGCGCCGTCCCATTAAGCTGCTTCAGCATACACACAACCATCAGGAGCTGGATCATATTCATCTGGGGCATCATGAACACCGTAATTTAGGCATGATTAACGAGATCATCGAAAGCTCCTCGATCACGGACAATGCGAAGACGATTGCCAAGAGAATCTTCTATATCGTTGCGGCTGCGGAAGCAAAAGCACATGGTAAGCCCATCGAGGAGGTTCATTTCCACGAGGTTGGTGCGATTGATTCCATTGTCGATATCGTCGCTGCCGCTATCTGCCTTGACAATCTGAACATTAAGGATGTCATCGTTTCCGAATTATATGAAGGAACCGGCTTTATTCAATGTCAGCACGGAACCCTTCCTATTCCTGTACCTGCCGTGATCAATATTGCTTCGGAGCATAGTCTTCCACTGCATATCACCACGGTGAAGGGTGAACTGGTGACTCCAACGGGTGCCGCCATCGCAGCAGCGATCCGAACCAAGGAAATATTGCCGAAGGAAATGCGCATCCTTAAGATCGGACTTGGCGCAGGAAAAAGGAACACGATCGGTGCAAGCGGTCTGCTGCGCGCTATGTTAATCGAGGATATCGGTACAGCAAAAGGCAATTTGGCTTCTTCCGCTCAATCCGACAAGGTCTGGGTACTGGAAGCCAATATGGATGATTGCAGCGGAGAAGCGTTGGCTTATACGATGGAGCTTTTACTGCGTAATGGTGCAAAGGATGCTTACTATACTCCGATCTTCATGAAGAAGAACCGGCCTGCGTATCTGCTCGGCGTCATTAGCAGTGAAGAACAGATACCGTTAATGGAACAGATTATTTTTACCAATACGACGACCATTGGAATACGAAGACACCAGGCAGAGCGTACTGTCCTGAGCAGGGAAATCATTACCGTAGCTACTGCGTATGGAGATGCTTTTGTTAAGGTATGCACCTTCGAAGAGAAGAAATTCTTTTATCCGGAATTTGAAAGTATCAAGAAGCTGTGCGAAAGCTCTAAGCTGGATTACCAGACTCTTTACCATATCGTACAGGCTGCAGCGGCAAAAGCAGCTCTATAAAACAGCAAGAAAATATTATCTATGGAGATAACCTATGTCAGAGAACAAGCATTCCATTAATACAAATAGCAGTTCTACTGCTTCCTATCCGACAACCGGAACCGCTGCAGGTACAGCTTCCTGCCCGACTTCCAACACAGCCGCCGTTGCTATCACCACTGCCGGGCTCAGTCAGGAAGCCCGTAATATTTATGAACGTCTGTATCAAGCGCTGGAAGCGCATGTGAACGAGGGAATTGCCCTTGCCTTTTCGGGAGGTGTGGACTCCAGCCTTCTTCTCCGTATCGCGTGCGATATCGGCGCAGCCTATGGTAAGCCGGTGCTTGCCGTAACCTTTGAGACGAAGCTTCATCCACATGGTGACCTTTCAGAAGCGAAAGTGATGGCGGAAGGCTTCAAAGCCCTCCACAAGACGATCGAGGTGGACGAATTTGCCGATCCTGAGATCATGAATAATCCTGTGGATCGCTGTTATCGATGCAAGACTCTTCTGTTTCGGACCTTCCTGACCTATGCACAGCAGGAAGGCTATCATTATCTGATGGATGGTACGAATTTTGATGATCTGACGACTTACCGCCCCGGAAGAAAAGCCCTGCAGGAACTCGGCATAGCCAGTCCTCTGATGGAGAATCAGATTACGAAGGCACAGATCCGTACACTCTCGGCAGAGCTTCACATTCCTTCCTCCGATAAGCCCTCTGCTCCCTGTCTGGCCACCCGTCTTCCCTATGGAACCAGATTGGATTTTGATGTGCTTGCACGGCTTGACCGTGGTGAGCAATTGATTAAGGGCTATGGTTTTTACAATGTCCGTTTGAGATTACATCAGGATATTCTTAGAATTGAAATAGATAAGAAAGACTTCGGAAAGCTTTTGAAGCTTCAGGAAGAGCTCATAGATAAACTAAAGGAACTGGGCTTTTCCTACATCACTCTGGATCTGGAAGGCTTTCGTTCCGGCAGTATGGACATACATATTAAGCAATGATGCATTTCTGAAAGGATTCTTGAATCATTTCCTTACAGGTACCCCTTGAAGGCAGAAGGGCAGCTCCAGGCCGGCTTCCTCGAGAAGCTGCTGATCCGTCAGGATCTCCTCCGCTTTGCCTTCTGCAAACAGAGAACCCTCCTTTAGAATCAGAACTCTGTCACAAAGCTCCAAAGCCATGTCCAGATCATGGGTGGCAATGAGCTTCGTCATGGAAAGACTTTTCAGCTGCTGTATCAGCTTTCTTCTGGTCTTAGGATCCAGAAAGGAGGTCGGTTCATCAAACAGAACAATCGAAGGCTCCATAACTAGGATCGTTGCTATAGCAATGATCCTTTTTTCACCTCCGGAGAGCTTATTAGAGCTCATAAGCTCCAGCTTTTCCGCTCCAAGCTCCTTCAATACGTGGCTGATTCTGTCCTTTGCTGCCTCTTCTGTTATTCCGTAATTTCTCAGTCCGAAGGCAATGTCATCATAGACACTGGACATAAAGAGCTGATCGTCCGGATTCTGAAATACCACACCGATTCGTTCCCTGATTTGTCTTACCGTATCCTTCTGAAGCAGCGTACCATCCACCTCAATCCTGCCACCACTGGGAAAAAGCAGCCCGACCAGCGTCATCAGAAGTGTGGATTTTCCTGCTCCGTTCGCTCCAATCAGTCCGATGGTCTCACCATCCTCGAATGAAGCACTTAACCCATTGATGACCTGATTACCGTCATGATATTTTACACACAGCTTATCTATAACCAGCATGGTATTCCTCCCATAGTCTAATCCTCACAATTTATCTACATCCGGCATGTTGCTCCGCCCATTCTCTCATCCATGGCATTACTTCAGGTATCATTCATATTAATAAACTGCCCAATAGCCTGCTGATATTAAAACATCGCAATAGGATCAGGGCTGTAGCAGTCAATACGAGGCAGATTCCATCGGATCGCTTGAGCTTTCTATGCTCTGAAAAGTGTATCTCTCCTTCAAATCCCCTGCACTTCATCGCATAATACACCCGCTCAGCCCTGCCAAAGCTTCGTAGCAGCAACTGTCCTAGAAATGCCCCCATATCTTTCATTTTTATTCCCTTTTCTCCAGGGGATCGAAGGATATAGGCATGATACATAACTTGAGTTTCCGTAATCAGCAGCTCAAGATACCGGAAGGTCATCGTAAGCTGCAGTATCACGATGGGTGGAAGCTTAAATCGGACCATAACCTGCAGCAGTTCCTTCATACTTGTGGTTGCAATCAGGATTAGTACTGCCAAGACTGTAAAAATCGTCTTCAGTAGGATAGAGGTAAAGCTGAGCATACCTCCGGTGATAGTCAATACTCCGAATTGCAGGACCTCCTCCCGGTTGATTATGACATTAGATACTCCTGCAAAAAAGGCGAAGGGTAAAGCGGCCAGCAGGCGCCCGAACAGTGGGCGAAAAGGAATTTCTCCAAGGGTCATGCATATGACAGGCAGAAACACCAGCGGTAATAACCCGCTTATCTCATAGACCGGGAAGGAAATCACTGTAATCAGGAAGATTACAGCGATAATCAGTTTGACGGCCGGGTGAATCCTATGAATCGGAGTATCCATGCGGGATAGCTCTTCTAATGAAGTTATTTTAATGATCGCGTGTTTAAAATCAGACATAGACATCCTTTATTAATCCTGATATTTGCTGGGAACAGTTTTTGCTTTCCTGCTTCTTTTCAGCAGAAACAGAATACCTCCGGTAATTCCCGCCAGAGCAAGTGTAAGGAACCCACCAACAACACCTGCCGCTCCTTTTCCCTTTCCGGCATTATTCTCTTCGTTCTGCTTCCGTTCATATCCGGGAAAGATCGCTGTCGTATCCTGAAGCTTCGTCATCGTATCATGCAGCTTGCTGTCCTGTGTTATTTCCTTCTCTCCGGCCACTTTTAGGATGGACCATTCCAGACCGTCCGGGTTGGATGATGCATAGACAGACAGAATCCCGCCGGTTACCAGTGTCGCCGCTGTCATCAGGATGAGAAACATTTTTTTAGAGGAATGTACCGTGACGGTCTTACCCAATGGGCTTTCCAGAATATCCTTACGGAATTGATAGATAAAGCAAAGGATCGCCGCGGTCACAATTCCCTCAACACTTCCGATTGCCAGATGGATGGGCTGCATGATAGCAGCAAACGTAACAAAGGGTAGCTCGGTTATCCCGGAAGCAAGCGTCTCCAGAACTACACCGAAGGCTCCAAGCTGAAGACCTACGACGACGGACAGGATTGCCGCAGCGGTAATTCTTGGTTTTGTCATTTTCTGCTTTAGGATTGGTCGGTAAATCAGAGGATAGATAACCAGACACGGTATGATTGCCATGTTGAATATATTACAGCCCAAAGCCAGCAGACCTCCATCCGCAAAGAACAGACATTGGATCAGCAGGACCGATGCCAGGGTTACAATTGCCGGAAAGGGTCCGAGCAAGGCTGCGAGCAGGATACCTCCTCCGATATGTCCGCTGGAGCCGGTCACCGGAATCGTGAAATTCACCATCTGTGCAGCAAAAACGAAGGCTCCCATGACCCCCATCATAGGTACCTTATTATCCTCTATGTCTATCTTTTTAATTTTTCTCACACTGTATCCGATTGTCCCGGCAGATACGGCGTTCATTGTGCTTCCGACTGCAACGGATAATAATGCATCCGACATGTGCATATCAATTTCCTCCAAACCTAATTATCTTCGTCCGGCTAAGTATGACTTTCCGTTCCTCAGGTCGAATCTACTGGTTCAAGCAAGCCAGTCGGTTGATCTGAGTCGCGATATATCCGGCACCGAAGCCATTATCAATATTCACTACTGCCAACCCCTCTGCGCAGGAATTCAGCATGGTAAGCAGTGCAGATACGCCGCCGAAATTAGCGCCGTAACCGACGGAGGTCGGCACCGCGATGACAGGCTTATCTACCAGTCCAGCTACTACGGAGCCAAGAGCTCCTTCCATTCCCGCGACCGCGATAACGCAATTGGCCTGTCGGATCATATCCAGCTTCGAGATCAGTCGATGGATCCCGGCAACACCTACATCATAGATACGAACCACTTCACTCCCGAAGAATTCCGCGGTCTGTGCAGCTTCCTCGGCAACTGGTATATCAGTGGTTCCGCCGGTACAGATCGCTACGCAGCCGATTCTCTCCTGTTCCTTCTTCTTGATGGACAGAATCCGGGATGTACTGTCATACTCCACCATTGGCAGTACTTCCTTCACCTTCTCATACTGCTCCGCCGTCGCCCGGGTTCCGAGCACATTCCTGTCTTTCTCGTAAAAGCTCTGGTAAATGCCGATCAGATGCTCAATGGATTTTCCCTGACAGAAGATTACCTCACCGAACCCGTTCCGCAAGCTTCTGTGATGGTCCAGCTTAGCATATCCCAGATCCTCATAGGGAAGCTTCTTTAGCAGTTCCTCCGCTTGTGTTATGTCAATCTCATTCTTTTGAACCTGTTCCAACAGCTTATGAATATCCATAGTCCCCTCCGTATCTCTTTCTCTATTTATCCTGACAAAAATATGATCTTATTAGAGTAATTCCCTTATATGTTCTTAAAACACAGTTTTGCACAGATACCAAAGTAAAAAAAAATCATGAAAAGACATCAGCCATTCTTGGCTGTATGAATCTTCATGATTCTTATCATAAACAGTATCTAATTCAATTACTATTCAGTATCTGGTTCAATTATTATTCATTACCTGATCCAATTATTATTCAGCAATCCAATGATGATTCATTCGCTAAACCTATCATGATAAAGTAATATCAAAAATATCCCGTACCCGGTCTTCTGACCGGCATCACAGCCTTCAGGCAGTAATGTAATCTATCAATAGGATAACATATTTTTCTGTTTCGTCAAGTAATAATCTTAAAATTAATAAAAGGATAAATTCTAAAATTGATATTAAGAATAGGAATGTAACTTTATAGCACCAATAATTTCTTATTTCTCAGAATTTCAGCCTTTCTTAAGCTCTTCAATATAGTCCGTCGCCTGCTTCACACAGATATCAATATAGGTCTCCGTAGGTGCATTCATATCAAATGCAACCGTTATATTGCAGCGGTTCAAGGGAACCAGAAATTTATGTGCCGGGCAGGAGCTCACTGCCTGTGCCATCTCCGGAGTCAGCTCTCCCATCATGGAATTGGCAGCGATAATGGCGATCGGACCCAGAATCAGATCGGACTGCAGTACCGTTCGTAAAATAGCATTCTCTCCGGTGGCACCGATATCCGCTCCCGATTTGATCATATTACCTGTGGCATTGGAATTGGTTCCAAGCGCACAGATCGTGATACCGCTGTCCTTCTCGATCTGCTTTCTCAATTTACTTACCAGGCTTCTTCCGATACCTCCGCCCTGTCCGTCAATGACCGTAATCATGAATTCTTTCTGCATGGTACACCCCCGATTTATATGATATCGTTCTCAAGAAATTCCTTTTACTTCTTTTCTGCTCTTTCAGAGTCAGGTTACTGTAGTGATTCTTATAGTATACTAAAGAATGCCAAAGAATCCAATGGATTATTCCATACGATTTCAGGATTGGACTTCAATTGTAAATCCGTAATGATAATAGCCCTTCCCGATGCAGTATTCCTTGTGAATGTTTTTCGTCCAGCCGTTATCGCCGCCCAAACCGGCATGCAGATAATCCAAATTAAGCGTAATCCTGCCATCCCTTACAAGCTCGTCTTCATAAGCAGCCTGGTCGCAGGCAGAGACGGAATAATCATGGATATCAAAATGAAAGGGTACTCCGCCGGTCACACGAATTCCTGTTCCTGTTTCATCCTTGACCAGGAGGTATCTTACCTCTTCCTTTCCTCCGCATTCCACCGGTTTGACATAGGGAGTATATTGCTCAGCCACAGTACTTTGATAGATTCCGATCTGAGCAGCATCCTTTCTGTCCCAATAATTCTCCCAGGGCCCTTTTCCATACCAGGTAATTTGCTTTTTATCCTCCGGAAGGCTCAGGGTTATACCGATTCTGGGTATGGTCTGAACAGAGTAATTATTGATCACTGTTTTATCAAATTGAATGCCCCTGCTGCCGATTTTATATTCCGTTACTACCCTGATACTATCCGCATGATAGGAGACCTCAGTGAATATCAGGATCTGATTCTGGGAAGCCTCAGTTTCTATCTTCGATATCATAAGCTCCGGACAATCCAGCTTGGCTTCCTTCCATTCCGAAGCATAATTGCGTCCGGGATCTCCCGTTCCTTCATCAATTCCTGTTACCGGACGGTAGAAATTGTCCATTCCTCCCTTAAAAAGCTCTTTTCCCTGCAGAATTATCTTTTTGAAGACTGCTGTCTGTTTGTCAAAGCGGATCTCCGAGGTCTTACCGATGATGATCAGTTCCGTCTCTGTTTCCTCCAACTGAAGCGGTTCACCGCTAACAGAGGCTCCATGATAGGACAGTACTGACTGTTCCAGCGGATGTTGGTAAGTATAAACAGGATAACCGGCAGCTGCGAAGAAGGTATCTTCCCTTAGTACCGCTTTCCAGTTCAAAAAAGCCTCACCGTAAATCTTCCCGGTAACATCCGGGATCTCAAGTTCCTCTGCCTGACCGGGTGATGTTAAGTATTGTCTCAGCTCGCCACTGTCCACAATCACACCGTCACATTGCAGCTCCCAGAGGAAGCGTAAATGGCTTAAGTCAAGCAGCTGATACTGATTGCATATCATATACCTGCCGGTTCCAAGGTAAGGATGAATCTGAAACTTAATCTGCACCGGCGACTGGCAATTCTTGATCTCATAGGCAGCCGGCTTACATTCCAGATCAGGAAATACCACACCGTTCAGACACATATCGGGTACGGGGTCTACAATTGCTTCCTCAAAGGCCCCACCGTAGACATATTTTGCAGTACCATCCTTTTGCTGCATTATCAATGCTTTGTCCTGGAAATCCCAGAGGAAGCCACCTTGGAATCTCGGATATTTTTCTACCAGATCCCAGAATTCTTTAAAATTCCCATTGCTGTTGCTTTTCGCATAAGCATATTCACACATGATAAAGGGTCGTAAATCACTTGCATCTGCCATTTTATCTTCGATCCAGGCTTTCGTCGGGTACATAGGAGCAAGGATATCAGTGATATTAGCACCGGGGTTACCCGATTCGTACTGGACATATCTGGTTTTGTCATATTCCTTAATCCATCCGTACATCGCCGCGTGGTTCATTCCTACCCCGGATTCATTGCCCAGTGACCAGAGAATCACGGAGGGATGATTTTTATCCCTCAGCACCATGCGGATCGCCCGTTCCATATAGGCCGAGGTCCATTCCGGAGAAGCGCTTAACTGTCCCCCGTAGCCATGGGTCTCAAGATTGGCTTCATCCACCAGATAAAGTCCCAGCTCGTCACACAGATCATACCATTCATTCGCATGTGGATAATGACTGGTTCTTACCGCATTAAAGTTCAGCTGCTTCATCCGGATCATCTGCTTCCGCATATAGTCCACCGACACGACTCTACCTGTCTCCGGACAGAATTCATGGAGGTCCACACCGCGCACGATCAGTCTTCTGCCGTTGATGCAAAGAACCCCGTCCTCTCGGATCTCCATCTTACGAAAGCCCACTCTGGTACTTTCGATATCCGTAACCCTGCCGGTTCCATCCACGGTTTCCAGCACCAGGGTATAAAGATATGGATCCTCTGCTGACCACAAATGCGGTTTCACGATCGTCACCGAGGTCTGGGCCACATAATTCTGGTTTAAATAAAAGCAGTAATTCTGATAGGGTTCACTCCGGAAGGTGGTCACTAATTCCTGCTCTGCATTGTATAAGCTTAATCGGACAGAGCAATCTCCATACCCATTCACATTACTGTTTGGATATAAAATTACCTTTAATTCAGCCTGCTCAAAGTCAGCTCCTGTAAATATGGTTTCGACCTTGTAATCGTGAACACGATGTTTTTCCTTGGCATAGATCCGAACCTCCCGGTGAATACCGGACAGATGCCAATAGTCCTGATCCTCCAGATAGGATCCATCACAGAACTTCAGCACCTCTACAGCAAGCTGATTGATTCCCGGTTTCACCGCATGCGTGATAGCAAAACAGGCCTCCAGCTTACTGTCCTGAGAATAGCCGATCTCAATTCCGTTGACCCATAGAGTAAAGCAAGCTTCCACTCCTCCGAATTCTATAAAGATATCCTTCCCCGCAAAATACTCCGGTACCTCAAATTCAGTCCGATAGCACCCGGTCGGATTCTGCTCCGGAACATAGGGTGCATTCAATTCCTTTCTTCCCTCGGATATCTCGACTTCAAAGCAGGAGCTTTCCTTTCCTCTCGGAAAAGGATACAGGATATTCGTATAAATCGGTTTCCCGTAGCCCTGTAGCTCCCAATTGGATGGAACCGGGATCTCCTCCCACCCGGAGGGATCATATTCCGGCAGATAGAAGCCCTCCGGGATCTCCTTCGGATTCTCTCCAAACCGAAATTTCCATAAGCCGCTTAAGCTTCTGACATACTTAGAGCTGCTGCGGTCACCACCTAATGCCTGCTCCATAGTTTCATAAGCTCCATAAGGGCTGTGTATCGGATAACGGTTCTGTTGTGTAATAAATTGATTTTCCCAAACCTTGTTCATCGTGTCCTCCATTCAAATGTAGCAATTCAAATCATAACTGCCGAGAATAGTTCTCATATGATATGGCTTTTACATGCAGCCAACTGATCATTAAGGTAAAAATAACAGGCATCCTGTGTGAGGATGCCTGTCGTGAAAGAACATCCAACAGGTAATCTGAGTTAATTACTGATGCTGATTGAGCTTGTTGATGATCTTAAGCAGGTCCTCTCTACTTGCCGTTCCGTTGCTAAAGCTGATCGTTCCGCGGATTGGCATATATTTGATCATGGCGAGCATCATCTCCTTGGAGATTGCTCCCTCTTCTATCTCCTGCTCCAGATCAGCGGGAGCAAAAAGACTGCCTTTCATCAGTTCTCCGATATACTGTGCAGCATAAGGATCTTCCATTAAGTCCCCAATGGTAGAGTCCAGAGAATATACGACTGGAAGCTTTACTGTTCCTTCTACCTTCACAGTCTCTGAGCATACGATATCCCGGGAAGAACAGCCGACCAGGAGTTCAAAGTCACCAGTCTCCACATGCCAGTCATGAAGTTTGGTATTCCAATAAGCAAAGGCTCTTTTGCCAAGCTCAAAGCTTACCGTCTTGGTTTCTCCCGGCTGAAGCTCCACCTTGGCGAAGGCTTTTAGCTCTTTCTCCGGGCGGATCGCTGTGCTTTCCTTATCTCTGACGTAAAGCTGAACCACCTCTTTGCCTGCTCTGCTTCCGGTGTTGGTTACCTTTACCGTGACAGTTATCGTATCAGTATCGCTTATAGAGGTTTTATCCACCTTAAGATCGGAATAAGAGAAGGTTGTATAGCTTAAACCGTGTCCAAAGGGGAACAGAACATTCAACTTTTTCGTATCGTAATAACGGTAGCCTACAAAGATACCCTCTCTGTATTCCACCTTATCCTTCTCACCGAAGTAATACAGATAGGACGGATTATCCTCCAGCCTGATCGGAAAGGTCTCGGGAAGCTTGGCACTGGGGTTGACCTTACCAAAGAGGATATCCGCACAAGCACCGCCGACAGCCTGCCCTCCGAGATAAGCCTCAACAATTCCCTTTACCTTGTTCACCCAGGGCATCTCAACCGGAGATCCATTATGAAGAACTACTACGGTATTGGGCTGTACCTTGGTGACTCTGTCAATTAATTCATTCTGGCAATTGGGAATCCGCATATGAGTACGATCGAAGCCCTCTGATTCAAAGGCATCCGGTAAGCCGGCAAAGATGACTGCAACCTTTGCTTTCTTCGCTACTTCTACGGCTTCCTCTATCAATTTCTCATCGATCTCATCCTTATCATCCTCAAAGCCCAGCGAAAAGGTGATATTCTTTAAATGCGAGACAGCATCCCAGGCAGAGGTAACCTTATGGCTGTTAATATGGGAGCTTCCGCCGCCCTGATATCTGGGCTTCTTCGCATACTTCCCGATGAAGGCAATTGAATCCTCTTCCTGTAGAGGAAGAATTCCGTCATTCTTCAATAATACGATGGTCTCTTCCGCTACTCTTCTGGCAATTTCATGATCCTGATCACGGTCGAACACCGCGGCTTTGTCCCTGTTTTCCACAAAACGGTAAACAATATTCAATATTCTTTCACAAGCCAGATCTACCTTTTTCTCCGGTAAGCTGCCATTCTTGACAGCCTCCACGATCAACCTATCATTGATCCCATTTGAACCCGGCATCTCTAAATCCATACCGGCTGCAAGATCCTCTGGTCTGGCATTGACAGCGCCCCAGTCGCTGACGACAAAGCCGTCAAAGCCCCATTCGTCCCGCAGAACATTCGTTAAGTATTCTTCATTTTCAGCTGCATAGACACCGTTGATTTTATTATAGGAACACATCACGGTCCAGGGTTTTTGCTTGCTGACAGCGCCTTCAAAGGCTGCAAGGTAGATTTCTCTCAGAGTCCTTTCATCCACCTCAGAGGAGGAGGACATTCTCCTGGTTTCCTGATTATTGGCCAGGAAATGCTTGATGCTGGTTCCGACATTCTTACTCTGTACTCCCTTGATCAGGGCTCCTGCCATCTCTGTGGCAAGATAAGGATCTTCGGAGTAATATTCAAAGTTTCTGCCGCAAAGCGGAGAACGCTTGATATTGACCGCCGGTCCTAAGATGACGCTGACACCTTCTGCCTGGCATTCATTTCCGAGGGTCTCTCCCATCCTCGTAATCAATTCCCGGTTGAAGGATGCTGCGGTTCCGCAGCCTGCAGG
>JAEZLY010000231.1 GCA_023414985.1 Bacillota bacterium
CAATAAAGCATTTACATTTTGATTTCTTGTTCATGGCTATTCCTCCGATTTCTGGAAATCCCTTTGTCACATCCTATCCTATCTATCCATATAATAGCATTTGTTTTTGTCAGAAAAGTGTCATAATGTAAAAATTTAAATAATAAATACTTAATATATTCCAATTATTTTTCCCGAACAGTCAGGTTGGTTTTGTCGGTATTCCCCAATTTATAAGGGGTTCGGCAATTTTCGTAAATGCTGAGTTTCCGCAAAGCCGGATGTTTTTTTCAACTTCGGCAGCGCAAATATCGATTTTTGATAGTTTTTTCTACTTGTTTCGCATTTCTTTATACTATATAATAAAAACGAAATGATTCATCCATGGAGAGCAAAATCCATGGCTTTATTCCATGCCGAGAAGCATACGAAGGAAAAACGGGAAAAGAACTATGAAGGGAGAAATTGATAATGCAGCATATTTTAATCGCTGACGATAATCGTGACATCACAGATATTTTGTCTACTTACTCCAGAATGGAAGGCTTTGAACCTGTTGTGGCGAGTGACGGAGAGGAAGCAATCCGGTTATTTACTCAATACAATCCTGACGTGGTCCTGCTGGATGTCATGATGCCGAAAGAGGATGGATATGAGGTTTGCAGAAAGATCAGAAGTAAGTCCAATGTACCGGTTATTCTGATCACTGCAAGAGGTGAGGACTTTGATAAGATTATGGGCCTTGATATAGGCGCAGATGATTATATTGTAAAACCCTTCAGCCCAAGAGAGGTTATGGCAAGGGTAAGGGCTGTCATGAGACGTATGACAAAGACAACTAAGGAGGCTTCCCCTGAAAATCTGCTGAGCGTCGGCAGCCTGGAAATAAATCTTGATGAATACACATTACATATTTCCGGAAATAAGATTGCACTGACAAAAAAGGAAATAGAAACTATGTGGACGCTGGCTTCTAATCCGAACAAGGTATTCACAAGAGACAACTTACTTGATAGCTTATGGGGCTTTGACTATTTTGGCGATAGCAGAACCGTGGATTCCCACATTAAGCGTCTGCGTTCCAAGCTGGATATCGTAGAGCATCCAACCTGGACAATAAAGACCATCTGGGGTGTCGGTTACAAATTTGAGATCGAGGAGAAGTAAGAAGCCTTATGTCAAAAGAAAATAAAGTTCGAGTCTATAACCGGCTGTTTTTTAAGCTATATTTGAACTATGCTGTGATGCTTTTAGTCACGGCCGTATTAATATGCCTAATTTTTATGAAGCTTTATCGGGATATGACGATAGATAATAATATCAAAGAACTCGACAGACAGGCGGATACTATAAGTAAATTAACCACAGGATTTATTCAGGGTAATAACCAGGCTGAATATCTGGATCAAATTAATACACTAATTAAGGTTAACAATTGGTATGTATGGACGGTAGGAAAACCGGATGCCAAAAATAAAATGCCTGCCAGTATGGAAACCGGAGAGAGCTATGAGGAATTTATCAAAATTCCGCAATACAAGCAATATGTCGACAATCTGAACACTGCGTTGAACGGAATTGCCAATCATCAGAATCCAAGCTTCGATGAAGCTTATGGGGTAGAAACTATTACCACGGCAGCGCCGATTAAAGATGCTAATCTGGAGGTAGTGGGTGCAGTATTGATCATCAGCCTTGTAGACAATCAGACTGATATCATTGAAAGAAGTCTCTCCCTGATTGTACTCAGTAGTGTGGTAGCCCTTGGTATTTCCTTTATCATTATTATTATCTTTGCAACCGAATTGTCCTTACCAATCTCCAGGATGCGTGTTACTGCACTGGAGCTTGCAGCAGGGAATTATAATATTAAGACAGGAATCAAGCGGGAGGATGAGCTTGGAGATTTGGCCAAAACCGTGGATATCTTGTCGGAGAAGCTGCTGGAAAATGATATCGAGCGTAAGAAGCTGGATCAGATGAGACTGGACTTTTTTGCCAATGTATCCCATGAGCTTCGTACTCCGATTACGGTAATCCGGGCTTATACGGAGACACTTTCGGATGGTGTGGTGACGCAGGAGGATATGATTCAGCAATATTACAACCGTATGCTGTCCGAATGCAAATCCATGGAACGCCTTATCGGTGATTTGTTATTGCTTTCTAAAATGCAGAATCCTGATTTTGCTATTCAGAAGGAGCCTGTTAATCTTCTTCAGGTATTCGAGGATATCATCAGAAGTGCAGGTGCGATTGCACAGAAGAAGAGCATTACGATCGACGTAAAGAGGGATGAGCCTGTGGTCATGATTTTAGGTGATTATGACCGACTCAGACAGATGTTTATGGTCATCCTTGATAATGCGATTAAATTTTCGGATGAGAACAAAACAGTACACATAACTATTTCAAAATCGGACAAAATAAGAGTAGCCATTCGGGACGAAGGTGTCGGTATTGATCCGACGGATATCGCTAATATCTTTGAGAAATTCTATAAGTCTAATCTTCGTCAGAATGCAAGCGGAACGGGGCTTGGACTTGCGATTGCCAAACAGATCGCGCTGAAACATGAAGGACAGATCGATGTAGATTCTGCACCGGGAGTCGGTTCGGAATTCATCTTTACCTTTCCGTTGTATGAAATGACCGAGAATTTATAAGCCTACAAGTCTTGATCATGTTAGAAGCAGTTGGTGGACGAACAGGCAAAAGTTGGCGGGCAAAAAAAAGATAAAAACCTTGAAAAATAGTGCTTCATAGAGTATAATAAAGCTATAGAAATTCCTGAGATGTGCGATACTCTTGTTATTTTGAACCTACATGATTAAAAAGGGATTCCTATTATTCGTAAGTGGATGTCAAGCCGTCGTTTGCAGCGGAAGGCAGAAGCTTATGTGCGGTTACCCACCTAGCTTTGCTAGGAGTCAAAATACAGGAAACGGCATTTCGGGTATAATACTAATGATGAAAGCGGCCTTGAGCCGCTTTTTTTATTGTAGTTGCATATAAAGCTTGTCTTTTTCATTCATAATATCTTATAATAGGAGCGTAGTGAGTATGCTGCAAGTTTGCTTGCAAGCATACGAGCGGAGCGAAAGACCATGAACAGGTTTTTGTTCATGGTATAATAAAAGTATACAAACAGAGCGTAAGCCCATGAACAAGCACTATGTTCATGTATCATGACTATTTATGGGAGGCATAGAATGAAGCACGGATTTATTAAGGTTGCGGCTGCAACTCCTGTCATCAGGGTTGCTGATTGCGATTATAATGCCGAAAAAATAATAGATTTAATCGATGAAGCACAACAGACAGGAATAAAGCTGGTAGTATTTCCGGAGCTTTGTATTACCGGATATACCTGCGGTGATCTGTTCCTACAGGATACCCTGCTGCGTGGTGCAAAAGAAAATGTGAAAAGAATAGCTGAGCATACCAAAGGACTTGATTTGGTGACCGTGGTCGGCTTTCCATATAGTGTAAAAGGTAAGCTTTATAATACGGCTGCGGTAATCCAGAACGGAAAAATATTAGGGCTGGTTCCCAAGATGAGTATTCCGAATTACACGGAATTTTACGAGGCAAGACATTTTACCGCCGGAATAGCAGACGCTTTTTCGATCGATTTCATGGGCGAAGAGGTGTACTTTGGATCCCGACTCTTATTTCAATGCAAGGAAATGCCTGAATTCATTCTGGGTGTGGAAATCTGTGAAGACTTATGGATTCCGCAATCCCCGAGTATCGAACATTGCATCGCAGGTGCTTCTGTCATCGCTAACCTGTCTGCCAGTGATGAATTGACCGGCAAGGATGCTTATCGCAGGGAGCTGGTTAAGGGACAGTCTGCAAAGCTGGTATGCGGCTATATCTATGCCGATGCAGGGGAAGGGGAATCTACGACGGACCTTGTTTTCACAGGACATAATCTGATTGCAGAAAATGGGATGCTATTAACAGAGGCTGAGCCTTTTACCGACGGAATTATTGCAACAGAATTTGATCTGGGTAAGCTGAAGAGTGAGAGAAGAAGGATGCATACTTATCTGGGACAGAATTCCGTACCCTATCAAATGATTTCCTTTGATGCTCCCGTCTTAGCTGGAATAATGCAGAAAGAGCAGTCTCTTCCGGAGATTGCATTAACGCGATACGTCGATCCTGCACCGTTTGTTCCGTCCAACCAGTCGGAGCGTGAGAAACGCTGCAGAGATATCATAAGTATTCAGGCTATGGGATTAAAGACAAGATTGGCACATATCGGGTGCCGCTGTGTGGTTGTCGGGATCTCCGGAGGCCTTGATTCTACCCTTGCCTTACTTGTGACTAACCGGGCATTCGAAATGCTGAAGCTTGATAAAAAGGGAATTATAGCAATCACGATGCCCTGCTTTGGAACGACGGATCGGACCTATCAGAATGCGGTGGATCTGGCAAACTGTCTCGGTGTTACCCTGATGGAGGTTCCGATCGGAGCTGCGGTAGAACTGCATTTTAAAGATATCGGTCATGATAAAAATCAGCACGACCTGACCTTTGAGAACAGCCAGGCAAGAGAGCGGACTCAGGTATTGATGGATATAGCAGGAAAATACAACGGGTTCGTGGTCGGAACCGGAGATATGTCTGAGCTTGCCCTGGGTTGGGCTACCTATAACGGCGACCATATGTCGATGTATGGAGTCAATGCCTCCGTACCGAAGACACTAGTCAGATATCTCGTGGATTATTTTGCGGATACTGCCGATAACAGAAAGCTGCAGGAGGTACTGAAGGATATACTGGATACTCCGGTTAGTCCTGAGCTGCTTCCTCCGAAGGACGGAGAGATCTCTCAGAAGACCGAGGATATCGTAGGACCATATGAACTCCATGATTTCTTTCTTTACTATATCTTAAGGTTCGGCTTTGAGCCGGGAAAGGTTTACCGTCTTGCTAAGATCGCATTTTCCGCGGTCTATGATGATAAGACTATTTTAAAATGGCTGAAGGTCTTCTACAGAAGATTCTTTACCCAGCAATTCAAACGTTCCTGCCTTCCGGACGGACCAAAGGTCGGCAGCGTATCGGTATCGCCCAGAGGGGACTTAAGAATGCCCAGTGATGCATCCGCAGCACTTTGGATTAAGGAACTTGAACGGCTATAGCAGGAATGAACGATATGCACAAGATGAGGAGGATACCCAATGGCACTGAAAATTATTACTGACTCTGCTTCCGACACTCCGAGATGGGTGATTGAGAAGTTTCAGCTACATGTAATTCCGACACCTGTAGTAATAGATGAGAAGGATTATTTCGACGGTGAGACAATCAAACCGGAAGAATTTTATAATATATTGCGTAGTGGAAAGGATATTAAGACCTATCACATCAACGCCCAGATGTTTTTTGATCATTTCGAGCCCTATGCCCAAAAAGGGGATGAGGTGATCTATATCTGCTTTTCTACCGGAATCGCGGGCACCTTTAATGCAGCCAATCTGGCAAAGACAGAATTGTTAGAAAAGTATCCGGACTTTGATCTGACGATCATTGATTCAAAATGTGCTTCCCTCGGCTTCGGAGTGGCCGCTTATTATGCCCTTTTAATGCAGAAGAACGGAGCCTCCAAGCAGGAGATCATCGACGGAATCATATGGCATTGCGAACATGTGGAGCAGGTATTCACAGTCAGTACGCTGGAATACCTGCTGAAAGGCGGAAGACTCAGCAGAACCTCTGCCATAGCAGGAGGATTACTGGACATCAAGCCGATTATACATGTCAATGATAACGGAGCATTGGAATCCATCGAGAAAATCAGAGGAAGACACAAATCCTTGAAACGTTTGATTGAAATCGTCGGGGAAAGAGGTGCCGATCTTGAGAATCAAACAGTATGCGTTGTACATGGAGATGAGGCCGTGACGATGGAGGAGATGAAGGAGCAGCTTCGCAAGACCTATGGCTGCAGGAATTTTCTTGATAATTACGTAGGCTGTGCCATAGGTGCGCATACCGGTCCGGGAATTATCGGGATCATATTTCTGAATGAAACATCTCCCTATAAAAAATATCTGACAGAATGACACGGTTTGGCCGGATGAGGATGTATGCTTAGAACAGCATCCGGACAGCTGGTGGTTCAGGCTTGAGAATATACATAAGAATTCTAAGAGGAATAATCGCGAGAATAGGAAAAGGATGCTGTAAAAGCTTTAAGGATTCGTAAGCTTTACAGCATCCCTCATTACTCCGTTACTTTCGCTTTATCCAGTGCTGCTTTGATTGCATCAATCAGAAGCTGTTCGGTATACTTGCTGTCCTCTTCGATATTGATCTGATCGATGGGAACATCATCATATAACTGTTTCGTAATTGAATCCAGAGAAGGCTCTACCAGCGGATACATTGTAGTGATGGCTTCATCAATGTTTTTGATGGTTACTGAATTGATGTGGTTCTTATCAACCACAACTTCTAAGTTGAGCGTGGTATCGTTCAAGGAAATAGAGGAGGAATATTTACCTGCCGTATACAGGTTGCCTTTGGCTGATGCGGCTTCATCATTGTCATCACGTTTGAACATAAATATAAGAAGCAGGATCAGAAGAATTCCCAACGCGGCAAAAATCACCGTATATATAATTTCTTTTAATTGGATAACGACTATTTTTGTCTTTGCCATCTCTAACCTCCGAGCATGATTTGCTTCATGTCTTAATCTTAATATATATTATTAGACCTGTTCGTGTTTTATGCAGGTCAAACTTACATTTTGTTCAACATCCTGATGAATATGAAATTACGGAGGAGTAACCATGTCCTTACAGCTGTTTCTCGGAAGTGCCGGCTCAGGTAAATCATATCAGCTATATCGTGAAATAATTGAACTGTCAAAGATCAATCCCGGAACCAACTATCTTGTAATCGTACCTGAGCAGTTTACACTGCAGACACAGAAGGATATCGTAACCATGCACCCGGAACACGGCGTCATGAACGTAGATATTCTTAGCTTTTTGCGTTTTGCTTACAGGATTTTCGAGGAAATCGGAGTGAAGGATTATCCTGTCCTTGAAGATACCGGAAAGAGCATGGTACTGCGAAAAGTTGTAGCCGAAAAGCGAAAGGAGCTTATACTGTTCGGTTCCAATGTAAAAAAGCCGGGCTTTATCGGAGAACTGAAATCTCTTCTGTCAGAGCTTTATCAGTATAATATACTTCCGGAGGACTTTGACAGGATGCAGAAGATTGCTGACAAAAAGCCGGTTCTTCAGGCTAAACTGAAGGATCTTCTTACGGTATATGAAGGCTTCCGTGATTTTATGAAGGAACGCTATATCACTGCCGAGGAGCTTATGGTGGTATTAAGGGATGCGATCGATCAGTCTGAATGGATTAAAGACACGGTGATCTGTCTGGATGGCTTTACAGGCTTTACGCCCGCCCAATATCAGGTGCTTTTCAAGATGCTCAAGGTTGCCAGAAAGGTCATGGTAACCGTTACCATCGATCCCTCCGAGGATATTTCGGATAATGTGGAAGAACACAGGCTGTTCGGCTTAAGCAGGAAGACGATTCAGAAGCTTTATAAATTGGCAGAGGAAGCAAAGGTGAAGATTGAGCCTCCGGTATATGCAGGCTTTGAGGAACAATTCTCCAAGCTCAGAGTACCCTATCGGTATCTGAATTCTCCTGCATTGGCAGCATTGGAACATAATCTTTTCCGATATCCTTATCAGGTTTATGAGAAAGAACAACAGGACATCACCATTCATGTTACAAGGGACAGAAACAGTGAGGTGGCCTTTCTCGTAAGAGAAATCAAGAGACTAATCAGAGAAGAAGGCTTCCGGTATCAGGATATCGCGGTGGTAACCGGGGATGTCGAAGGGTATGGAAGAATAATTAAAAGAAGATTTAACATTTCTAAAATCCCCTGTTTTGTGGATTATAAGAAGGATATCCTGAATAATCCTTTCGTGGAGCTGCTCCGTGGAGCTGTCACCATGATCAGTGAGGATTTCAATTATGAGGGGGTATTCCGGTACTTAAGGACCGGTCTGACCGATCTGTCGACAGAAGAGATAGACTTTCTGGAGAATTATATTCTGGCTTTGGGAATCAGAGGATACAGACGCTGGACGGAACCCTTTACCAGGACCTATAAGAGCAGGGAACCGCTGGAGCTTGAGAGGATAAATGATATTCGGAAGCGGTTCATAGAAGATATTAAGCCTCTGTACGAAGTTCTGAAGGATAAAGAGAAGACGCTCCAGGACTATACAACGGCACTTTACGAACTGGGAGTCCGGCTTCGTATCGAACAGAAGCTGGAGGATTACAGAAAGCATTTCGCAGAGAATCATCAGCCCTTGGTAGCAAAGGAATTTGAGCAGGTTTATCGGATTGTCATGGAGCTATATGATCAGATGGTGCTGCTGCTCGGCATGGAGCAATGCAGTCTGAAGGAATTCGCCGAAATACTGGACACGGGTTTTGTTGAGGTGAAGGTTGGTCTTATTCCTCCCGGTGTAGATGAAATCGTCGTCGGGGATACGGAGCGAACCAGACTTAAGGATATCAAGGTTTTATTCTTTATCGGAGTAAATGAAGGAATTATCCCCAAAGCAATCGGAAGTGGTGGAATTCTTTCCGATATTGAGAGAGAATTGTTGATAAATAATGAGATAGAGCTTGCGCCGACAAAACGGCAGCAGGCATTTACCGAGCAGTTTTATCTCTATCTGAATTTGACCAAACCAAAGGAAAGACTGTACCTTACCTACCATAAGGTGAACGAAGAGGGAAAATCAGTGAACCCTTCCTTCCTGATCGGAAAGCTTAAGACAATATTCCCGAAATTGCAATGCTATGAAGAAGAGGAAGCACTTGAGGATACGGAACATGTTCTTGGAGATGACGGCTTGGAATATCTGGCCCGGGGACTCAGGAACTACCAGGAAGAGACTCCCTCCGATCTGTGGAAGGAGCTGTACCTTTACTATCGAACCGACGAGACGAAGGAACCTATCCTGGATAAGCTGGTTCAAGGTGCATTTTATATTAATACGGAGCAGGGTATTTCGAAGGAAGCTGCCAGAATGCTATACGGAACTGAGCTGAAGGGAAGTGTGACCAGGCTGGAACGATATGCCGGCTGTGCCTTTGCTCATTTTATGAATTATGGTCTTTCCCTGGAGGAGAGGAAGGAATATAAGCTTGCTATTCCCGATATTGGAAATATCTTTCATAATGCAATCGATCGATTCTCTAAGCGACTGGACAGCTCGGAATACAGCTGGCACACTATACCGGAAGGAATCAGGGAACAGTGGGCAAAGGAAAGTGTTCAGGCCTCTGTGGAGGATTATGAAAATTCTTTCCTGCATAGTACAAAGCGCAATGAGTATCTGATCACCAGAATGGAACGTATTACAATTAGAACGCTTTGGGCCTTATGCAATCAGATCAAGCAGGGAGCCTTTGAACCTACGGGTTACGAGATGCCCTTTTATCATGTCCCTGATGAGACGTTGACCTTACAGGGGCGAATTGACCGTCTTGACTTATATGAGGAGGAAGATAAGGTCTATGTCAGGGTAGTGGATTACAAATCCGGGCAGACCTTCTTCGATATCGGAAGTGTATATTATGGGCTTCAGCAGCAGCTTTCTGTATATTTAAGTGCGGCTATGGATTATCTTTCCGGCAGATACCCGGGAAAACAGATTGTTCCCTCCGGTATCTTCTATTATCATATCGACGACCCAATCGTCACAAAGTCGGAGCAGGCAGAAGAAGAGATTTATAAAAGCCTGCGAATGAACGGCCTCGTGAATGCGGATCCCAAGGTGATTGCTTTAATGGATCAAAAGCTGGCTGGTCCGGAGGATGCGCTGCGGACCTCTGCCAAATCAGAGGTTATCCCGGTAGAGACCAATAAGGAGGGTGCTCTGACAAAGCGTTCGTCTGCAGCCAGCGCTGCTCAGCTGGGTGCCTTGATGGATTATGTGAATCAAAAGCTGGAGGAGGATGGTAAACAGATCCTATCCGGAGATACGAAGCTAAATCCATACAGGACAGATAAAGCAACAGCCTGTGACTATTGTGAATACAGATCGGCCTGCGGCTTTGATCCGAGACTTCCCGGCCATAGTTACCGTAATCTTGCAAAGAAATCCGTTGAGGAGATCAAAGCTGAGATCTGGGGAGAGGGTTAAAAAGTATGACTGGAATAAAGGAAGGAGGTGGCTTGAATGGCCTGGACAGAGGCACAGCAAAGGGTTATCGATACAAGAAATAAAAATTTACTCGTTTCTGCGGCTGCCGGATCAGGTAAAACTGCCGTACTGGTGGAACGAATTATCTGTATGATATCTGAGGGTGAGAAGCCATTGGATATCGATCATCTGCTGGTTGTAACCTTTACGAACGCAGCTGCGGCAGAGATGCGGGAAAGAATCGGGAAGGCACTGGAGCTGAAGCTGCTGGCTGAACCGGAGAATCAGCATCTGCAAAAACAACTCTCCTTACTGCAGAGCGCCCAGATCACCACAATCCACAGCTTCTGCCTGAATGTAATCCGCAATTATTTCCATCGGATTGACCTGGATCCTTCCTTTAAGATTGCAGAGGAATCTGAAATTACTTTGCTGAAAAGCGATGTCATAGCAGATATTCTGGAACGTTGGTATGAGGAAGGACGGGAGGAGTTTCATGAATTTGCGGAAAGCTATTCCCATTCAAAATCTGATCTGCCGATAGAGGAGTTAATCCTTCAGCTCTATGATTTTTCCATGAGTGATCCTTGGCCAAAATCATGGATAGGCCGGATACGCAAGGGGTTTGACTTAAGAACCCCGGATGAAATGAATGAGACTTCCTGGATGAAGGAATTAATGAACTATACCCGTACGGTTCTTAGTGACTTAATGAAAAAGAATGAGAAAGCACTGGAGATCTGTAGGGAAGCAGGAGGACCGTCTGCTTATGAACCGGCACTTCAGGCTGATCGTACCCTGCTGCTGGAACTGATTAAAGCAGCGGACTCTTATGAAGCTTGTGCAGAGCTTTTTTCTGTTATTTCCTATGAACGTCTCTCTTCCAAGCGAGAGGAAGGCGTTATTCCTGAAAGAAAGGAAAGAGTCAAGGGACTTCGGGAAGAGGTAAAAAAAGCACTAAAAGATCTTTGTGAACAATATTTCTTCCAAACCCCGGAAGAAATGCTGAAGGACCTTCAGGCAGCGGGCAAGATCCTGCAGGTGCTGTTCGACCTGACCTTGGACTTCATGCAGGAATTTGCTGTTAAGAAGGAAGAGAAGAACCTGATAGACTTCGGAGACTTAGAGCATTTCGCTTTAAAAATTCTTATAGACGAAGAGGCGTCCGAAGGACAAAGCAGGATCGTACCGACTGAGGCTGCAAGGGAATTGAGCGGTCAATTTGAAGAAATCCTGATTGATGAGTACCAGGATAGTAATATGGTTCAGGAGACCATCCTAAGAAGTATCAGCAGAGAGGATACGGGCAGTCCGAATCGTTTCATGGTAGGAGATGTGAAGCAAAGCATCTATAAATTTCGACTTGCCATGCCGGAACTTTTTTTGGAGAAATATAATACCTATTCCTGCGAAGCAGAGGAAGAAGACGGTACAATTAATTACTATCAGAGAATTGATCTGGATCGGAACTTCAGAAGCAGGCGATCGGTACTTGGTTATGTAAATAATATTTTCGAACAGCTCATGCAGGAATCGATAGGCGGAATCGACTATGATGAGGCGGCGGCACTGAAATACGGCGGATTATATGAGCAGGTACAGGAAGAGGAAGAAGCTCCTGACATCTCCAGATTAGCCGGAGATGTAGAGCTTTTATTGACAACTGAGAATTCAGAAGAGGGATATGAAGAGAATGCTTCGGAGAATAGTTCCGATCCTTCGGAGGAGTCTGTGGATGAGCAGGAAGAAGCTGTTTATACCAAAAAGGAGTTGGAGGCACGAACAGTAGCCCACAGGATTAAGGAACTGACCAATCCCTCTACCGGTATGCTTGTCTTTGACCGGAGAGAGAAGAAATATCGTCCAGCCGCTTATCGTGATATCGTCATACTGCTTCGCAGTATGACGGGATGGTCCGAGGTATTTGTCAATACCTTGATGCAGGAAGGGATTCCTGCTTATGCAGATACCGGTACCGGGTATTTTCAGACCTTGGAGATTATGACGGTTCTGAATATGCTGAGAATTATTGATAATCCGAGACAGGATATTCCGCTGGCTGGTGTACTGTATTCGCCGATTGTGGGCATGACATCGACAGAATTGGCACTCCTTCGTGCCTTGAACAGAAACGTAAGTCTGTATACGGCTTTGTTAAACTTTGCAGTATCTGATCAGAACGAGGTGGAAGAGGAAGCCCAAAGAAGCAGCGAAACCGTTGAAGACTTATCGGAGGAGAGGTACAACAGCCCCATACTTCTCAGGAAGAAGGTGCGAAACTTTCTTGCTCAGCTTGAAGTGTTCCGCTCCATGGTCAATCATGTGCCGATCCATGAGCTGTTACAGATTGTTCTGGAACAGACCGGCTATTGCTATTATGTGAGTGCACTTCCGGGAGGAGAGAAAAGGAAGGCAAATCTCGATATGCTCATCTCGCAGGCTGTTAGGTTTGAAAACGGCAGCTACAGCGGCTTGTTCCATTTTATACGTTATATAGAAAAGCTGCATAAGTACGAAGTAGACTTCGGTGAAGCCTCCACCTCCGGAGAGCAGGAGGATACGATCAGAATTATGAGTATCCATAAAAGCAAAGGCTTAGAATTTCCGATTGTAATTATAGGAGGAATGAGCAAACAGTTTAATACACAGGATCTTCGAAGCAGCATTGTTCTGCACAATGAATACGGTATTGGGCCGGAGTATATCAATAGTCAGCAAAGAACTAAGATTCCAACTCTGCTGAAGAAAGTAATACAGAAAAAGGTTCAGACTGAGAATCTGGGCGAGGAGCTTCGTGTCCTCTATGTTGCTATGACGAGGGCAAAAGAAAAACTGATCTTATCAGGATATCTGAAAGATACGAAGGAGTTCAAAGAGAAAGAGTTCTCCTTCTTTGAACTGCTGTCGGCAAAGAGTTATCTTGACTGGGTACTTCCGGCCATGTTAAACCGCATGGGATCAGAGAAGTTATGGAATGAATGTTCGTCCTGTATGGAGTCGGCCGGGATGGCGATTACGATATATACCAAAGATGAATTGCTGAGGGAGGAACTGACAAAACAACTCTTTACCCATAAGGATAAAGAAGAGCTGCTCGCAATAAAGCCTGAGAATACCTATGATTCTAATAGCAAGGAAGAAATTAAAACAAGATTTAATTATACATATCCCTATCTGCAGGATGCAGGAATTAAGGTAAAGATGACAGTATCTGAGCTTAAGAAGTTGGGGCAGGACCAGGATGAAGAACTGAGTCTGAAGCTTTATCAGGCGGAGCCCTCCGAAGCTGTAGCTACGATACCGACCTTCCTAAAGAAGGCAGAGGAAGTTACTTCAGGAACGGATCGTGGTACCTTATACCATAGGGTATTGGAATTAATCGATTTGACCAGAATTCGAACGAAGACGGATTTACAGGAAGAACTGCAACAATTAATCAACGGAAATAAACTGCAGGAAGAGGATATCAAGAAGTTAAAACAGGATTATATATTTGGTTTTGCAATCAGCCGGGTCGCAGACCGGATGAGAAAAGCCCAATCTCTGGGTGTCTTGTATAAGGAGCAACAGTTTGTCATGGGTATCAAAGCCTCTGAGGTACTAAAGGAAACAGAAAGCGAAGAGCTAATTCTGATCCAGGGAATCATTGATGTATATTTCGAAGAAGAGGACGGACTGGTGTTGCTGGATTATAAGTCAGACCTGGTAACAGAAGAGAGTCAATTGATCAGGCGATACCATACCCAATTGAGCTATTATAAGAGGGCTCTGGAGCAGATGCTGAACAGGAGGGTAAAGGAGATGATTATTTACTCCCTGCCCCTGGCAAAGGAAATTCCGGTACCGGACACAGTATAGCATAACAGAAGTTGGTTACACTCTATATAGCAGAAAAGGAATTTTTCCTTACGGAGGGTGAACCGAATGAGTAAAAAGGAAAAAGAGATTGACTTAAGTAATATCAAACCCGAGGAGAAGCTAAAGTATGAAATTGCGGAGGAGCTCGGGTATCTGGATAAGGTGATGGCGACCGGTTGGAAATCTCTAACCGCAAAGGAGTCAGGCAGGATAGGCGGACTGATGACCAAACGAAGAAGGGAAGAACAAAAACAACAAGAGAGGGAAGTATGAATAAACCAAAGATGATCCTGTTCGATTACGGACAGACTTTAGTCGAGTTGGACGGAACCTTTCGTGGGCTTGATGGATATAAAGCGGTGCTGAAGCATGCCATTAAGAACCCATATCGGGTTTCCGCAAAGGAACTTGATAAGCTGGCACTGGGATTAAATAAGGACATCGGAAGATATCAACCCGGTGTGCAGGAAACAAACTCTATCGAGGTACATAGTTTCCTGTTCCATCATTATGTCTACGATTATTATGGGATAGAGCTTGATCTGACCCCGGCTGAGGCGGAAAAGGTATATTGGGATCATGCAGCGAAAGGGAAACCAACGAAAAACAGTAAGCTGCTGCTTGAATATCTGAGAGACAGTAATATAAGAACGGGAATTGTCAGTAACATTTCCTTCAGCGGTAAGGCGTTGGAGGAGCGTATCACAGCTTATTTTCCTGAACATGAATTTGAGTTTATCATAGCCTCCAGTGAATATGTTTTTCGCAAGCCTCACAGAAGGATTTTCGAGCTTGCCTTGCGAAAGGCAGGTCTGCAGGCCAGGGAGGTCTGGTACTGCGGTGACTATGCCTATTTTGATGTAGACGGTGCTGCCAGGGTCGGTATCTATCCGGTATGGTACCGAGGGGCGATAGAACCTGGAAATAAGAAGCAGCCGAAAGCAGAGTGCCTGACCATCTGTGATTGGGTGGAATTAATAGAACAACTGAAGAAAGATGATGATTAAAAGAATAAGCTGCCCGTAGGTTACTAAAATCGTAATCCTTATGGCAGCTTTTTTCATCAATATAAGTACGACAGTGCCAACGATTGACACAGAATTCGGAGCATATTTAGTCCTAAGATCTTAAGTCTATGTGATTCAGCTTCAGCATATCAACACCCAGAAAGCCTTTGATCGCTACACAGATACCACCCAGCAAAATGGAGGTATCCTGAAGCACTGAGGGTACAATTCGAATGTAGCTGTTCATTCGACTGGTCAGCGCTGCTTCAATCTTCTCTATGATATGAGGGAAGAAGATGGTGAAGGAACTATTGATTACAACAATGTCCGGATTATAAGCATTCAGGATATTATTCACTCCGATGGACATATATTTGATAAAATCATTCATAATCTTTTCAGCATCAGGATCATTTTCTTCATAAGCGGCCCTGAACTGTTCAAAATTCATCTCCTCAACGCCCTTCAGAATCGCAAATTCATGTAAGAGGGAACGCTCGGAGGCATATTGCTCAAAACAGCCCTTATTACCGCAGGGGCACTGTCTGCCGTCTATCTCGATAATCGTATGTCCGAATTCTCCGGCCCGTCCGTTATAGCCTGTATAAAGCTGATGGCTTACTATGATGCCTAGACCGATACCCGAATGGACACTGATATTCGCGATATTGGCATAATCAAATTGGAAGGTCTTCTCGCCGATGACTGAAAGATTTGCCTCATTCTCCAGATAGACAGGGGTATTGAAATGCTGTTCCAAGCCGTCTGCTATGTTTATTCCCGAAAGATTGTAATAGGGAGCAAAGGATACCTGATTATTGGCGATCACGCCATGAATGCCAAGGGTAATTCCTACCAGATTATACGGAGTATCCTTCGACAGTTTCATAGATTCAATTAAATCAATCAATACATTGATGATATTGGCGGAGTTCTTCGGGGTCTTAATCTGCTTAAGACTGCAATCCTCTCCCAGCAGATCTGAGACCAAAGCTGATATGGTATCCACTCCCATGTCGATACAGATGACATAGCCTGCCTTCTTATGAAGACTGAGTAAGATCGGCTTTCTTCCTAAGCTCGTATCGTCGCTTCCTATTTCTATTACTAATTTTTTATTTATTAATTCCTGAACAATCGCAGAAATGGTCGCCTTGGTTAAGCCAAGATGTTTTGCGATTGCAGCTCTTGATATTGCCGTATTGTTTATGATTGTCTCCAATACGAGATTGGTATTAATATCCCGTATGAGTTCCTTACTGCCTGTTACCATCACAGTCACCCTTCGTAAAAAATTTAATTGCTTTTATGTTATCATAAATTGTATTTTTTGGGAAGAGAAAATATCGACATTGTTTAGTAACCGGACTTTAAGTACTATTATGTAAAAAGAATGGGAATGTGTTTTTAATATAATAATAGGTTATGAGGGCATATGTTTATGAGGCAAAAAGACTAAATGGACAAAAGGTGAAATGTATCAAGAATGAATAGACAATGTGTGAGGGACAAAGTTTGAAGGGACAAAAGGTCATGCCACCATGGGTGGCATGATTAAACTTGCGCAAGAAAGTCTCTGGAAAGTGTGCTTTCCGAGAACTTTCTTACGCAAGTCATCCGGCTGTTTTAACAGCCGGACCTTTTGTCGTTATAATCAATCAAATTAGTATAATCAGTCTTACTAGTATAATCAGACTAATTAATGCTATTGGACTGATTACACTGATTCGTCTAAAATTATCTTATCAGACTAATTATGTAAATCAGAATAATATATGTCAGACTATCCATTTATAATGCGATAGCACCGCATTGTCACTTGACAGCTTAGTAACAAATTGTTATAGTTATCTCATATAGTTTATTCACCAAATCAATTTCAAAAGACTTTAAAATAAAGGAGATAATGCTATGTTATATGTAGGTGTGGATTTAGGTACCTCTTCCGTTAAATTGCTGCTGATGGATGAGGCAGGTGACATCAAAAATATTGCTATGAGAGAGTATCCTCTGTATTTCCCGAAGCCCGGCTGGTCTGAACAGAATCCGGAGGATTGGTATTCCGCAGTAGTTGATGGAATTAAGGAACTGACCAAGGACTATGACAAGTCACAGATTGACGGTATCAGCTTTAGCGGTCAGATGCACGGTATGGTTATTCTGGATGAGAACGACAAGGTGATCCGTCCCGCCATTCTCTGGAATGATGGTCGTACTCAGGCAGAATGTGATTATCTGAATAAGGAGATCGGAAGAGAGAAGGTTTCCAGCTACACTGCCAACATGGCTTTGACAGGCTTTACTGCTCCGAAGCTGTTATGGGTAAGAAAGCATGAGCCTGAGAACTTTGCTAAGATCAAGAAGGTTATGCTTCCGAAGGATTATATCGCATATATGCTTTCCGGAGTTCACTGCACCGACGTATCCGATGCGTCAGGTATGCTGCTGCTGGATGTTAAGAATAAGAGTTGGTCTAAGGAAATGCTTGAAATCTGCGGTCTGAAGGAAGAGCAGATGGCTAAGATCCATGAGTCCTATCAGGTGGTCGGAACAGTGACTGAGAAAGCTGCGAAAGAGACAGGCCTTTCTACCAGCGTGAAGGTAATTGCAGGTGGTGGAGATCAGGCAGTGGCAGCTGTCGGTACCGGTACGGTCGGTAACGGAAAATGTAATGTTTCCTTGGGAACCTCGGGCGTAGTATTCATTTCCACAGATAAATTTGCTGTTGACCCTGATAATGCACTGCATGCCTTTGCTCATGCGGACGGCAAATATCATTTCATGGGTGTTATGCTTTCCGCAGCAGCCTCCAGCAAATGGTGGGTAGAGGAAATCCTTGCAACAAAGGATTATAAGACAGAGGAAGGC
>JAEZLY010000248.1 GCA_023414985.1 Bacillota bacterium
CTTCTCCTGTCAGGTGGCTTAGATCGAAGTAATAACGTGCTGCCCCAATGGAAGCAACATCTGCGGTGGTTGTAATCAAAGTAGCCTTATCAACCGTAGTCGTATTGGTGGTACGATTCTTGACATCAACCTTTAAATCCTTTAAGGATACAGCTCTGAGGGACTTCAGCACCTCATCCGAGGTCTTCTGGCTGTTCCAGGTATTAAAGTCAGCTGTCTTCTTAACCAAGGCTGCCAGTTCCTTCTTTGACAGGGAAGCCTTCTTTGCTGCAAGTGCCTTCTCTGCCTTCTTCTGATTCACTTCCAGAAGCCCTGCCTTAGGTATCGTTACCGTAAGAGCCGCGAAGGAATTGTTGACAATCCGTTTCTCGATTTCCTTCTCAATAACCTTCTCGTCAAGTTTAAGTACCATAGTTTTATAACAACCGTTATAGTCAAAAAGGGCATTATCAAACAGATTGTCATACAGGCTGACCGTTACCATCGTATTCACCGCACTGCTGTCAGTGCTGCCGATCGCTTTCTTGAATTCCAAGGACCGTAGGGATGATTTGACAAGGTCTGTATCCAGTCCATTCTTCACAATTGCTTTCAGTTCCTTCATAACCAGATTGTAAAAGTCCTTCTTCTTGGAGGCATCTGCATTCGATGCAGTAAAATGAATGGCCGGTTGGAAGGTGGTGCTGTCCAAGGCTATACTGTAGGACTCAGCAATACCGCTGGCCAACAATGCCTGCTTGAGAGATGAATTCTCAAGATTCAGCAAAGAAACCGCTGTTTCCAGCTCAACATAATTCTGAGCTCCCATGGTCTTGCTGTCTTCCGTTGCAAAAACCAGATCGATTACCGCCTTATTCTTTGTATCGCTGCCTTTTGCTACCGGGAAGCTATATGTCTTTTCAACAAGCTTCTTAAAGGGCTTTTGGGCACCTCTGTCAATCACATAGTTCTTTTTAGTGTAGGACGAAAGGTAATCCTGATCAATCATCTTAAGAAAGGCCTTATAATTAACATCGCCATACAGTACCATAAGACAATTGGACGGATGATAATTCTTCTGATAGGTAGCCACAAATTCCTGATAGGTCAGCTTTGGGATATCCTTCGGATCACCACCGGAGATATTGCCCTGATTGCTGTCAGGGAAAATGGCTTTGGAAGCATTGGCAGACGCATTCTGCTCGATGCTGCCCATATTACCCTGCATCTCATTATAGACGATACCATTCCGTGTTATTTCGGAGCCTTCGCTTTTCAGCTCATAGCGCCAGCCTTCCCGTTCAAAGATCCTTTGATCGGTAAGAAGTAAAGGATTGAACACCGTATCCAGATAGATATCTGCTGACTTCATTAACTGCTCTTCACTTTTTGAACAGATCGGGTACATTGTCATGTTCTGGTAGGTGAACGCATTAACAAAGGAGGTATATGTAGTGTTGCTGACATCAAAGATCACATTATTGCTGGGATATTTCTTGCTTCCTCCCAGAACGGAATGCTCAATGATATGGTTGATACCCTTATCATTGTCTGCCGGAGTATCAAATTTAATAGAGAAACCCCGGTTGGTATCATTGTTGCTGACAACCAGAATTCTGGCTCCGGTCTTATCATGCTCCATCAGGATGTACATTGAGTTGGTGTCTGAATCATACTTCAGCTTCTCAACCGTAAATCCTGAGATTTTGTCACCTGCGGTTGGCATTTCTGCAGCTGAAGCTGTTTTCGGTACACTCAACAAGGTAACGAAAAATAATAACACCATAGTTACTAATAAAAATCTTCTTTTCATGTTTCCCCTGCTTTCTTATTCAATATTGAACCCGTTCCTTCCTTTTCAATTCTCACTGATCGGCAGGCTCCCATCCTTTCCAAAAGAGAAACGGTGCAGCTTGTGATATCACCTCTTACTTCACTTGAATTTGGAATATATCGGGTATTCGTGAGTATTTTAACAAACCAAACAGGAAAATACAACCATTTCCATTGCTTTTTAATTTATATTTAAGTTTAAAAACAGTCATCAAGCAGCTGGAAATATCCCTGTGGATGCTGACAGGCTGCACATAAGCTCGGAGCCGCGTCTCCTTCATGGATATAACCGCAGTTTAAGCATTTCCAGAATACCTTGCCATCCTTCTTAAATACAGTTCCATCCTCAATGTTCTGCAGGAGTTTACGATATCTCTCTTCATGATGCTTCTCCACCTTGGCAATCAGAAGGTAACGGGCTGCTATATCGGGGAATCCCTCTTCCTTAGCTGTCTTTGCGAATGCGGGGTAATCAAGCACAGCCTCTTCATGCTCACCGGCTGCTGCAGATCTTAGATTTGCTACCGTATCACCATATGCGAAAGGGTAGGTTGCATTAATTTCAACAGGGGCGGGATTCTCACCATCCAGATGTTCAAGAGCTAGTTTCATAAATACCTTGGCATGCTCCTTCTCATTCTCTGCTGTTTCCTGGAAAATGTTCTGAATCTGCTTATATCCCTCTTTGCCTGCCACGGAAGCAAAATAAGTATATCTCATTCTGGCTTGGGACTCTCCCGCAAAGGACTTCATCAAATTCTCCAACGTCTTCGTTCCTCTTAAATTTGCCATAAATAATCCTCCTTTGATAAGCTTCACAATATGCAATAAGAGCACTCTATGCCTCTCTCCCTACTATGAGAGAATAACAGGAGTACCCTTACTTAATATACCACATTTACCTAGATAATCCAAGCTATCGACCGAAATTAATCCTTTGTCAAGAAGTCTGTACCAGCTCCTTCAACTGCCTGCTTAAATCATTTACCTCGGAGACTGAAGCATTAATCTGGTTGATCTGACTATTCTCATCCTCAATGATGGAGAGTATTTCTTCGGTGGAAGCGGAATTCTCCTCCGATATGCTGGCTACATTCGTAATCTGCTCCTGTACCGCGATGAAATTCTCCGCTGCTACCGCGATTTCATCCATGCTCCTGGATAATTCAGAATTTGTCTCCTGATAGGTTTCCTTAATGTCACGGAACAGCTCAGAAATATCATCCATCATCTTAATTCCCTCCTTGGCGGCCTTCTCTCCCTCAAGTGACCAAACGGAGGCATTCTCTGACTTCTCAAATATAGTTGCAGTTACTTCATTAATATTATCAACGATTTTCTTACTCTGTTCCGATAACTGGCGGATGTGCTCCGCAACTACCGCAAAGCCCTTGCCCTGTTCGCCGGCCCGGGCTGACTCAATGGAGGCATTCAAGGCCAGAAGGTTCGTCTGCCCGGCGATTGTCTTGATTTGCTCCAGTAGTGACGCGATCTCACTCAAGCTTTCTTTCAGCTCTGTAACGGTTGCTGAGGTCGTCCCGATTGCCGAGTTGACCGTTGTCATGCGGGAGGAAACCTCATTGATCTTATCCCATCCGGCAGTCACCTTCCTGCTCATCAGATCAGACTTGCCTGCGACTGCTTTTGAGATATCTATCGTCTGGTTCACTACCTGCAATGACTGGGTCATGGTTTCATTAATCTTATAAACACTGGTGGCTTCTTCCTGAATAGCAGCCGCCATCTGCTGCACCGAATCAACGATCCCCTGGCTGGCTGTACTCACATTTTTCAGCTGAATATCCACCTCCCCGATGCAGCTATTTAAAGATAATGCACCGACATCAACGGTCTGAAAGGTATCTTCCAACTTATTTAATAACTCTTTGGCTTCCTTCTCCTTTTTTGCAGCTGTCACGATAAGATCATTTCCCCATCGGGTTAGAAAAAACAACAGCAGTACTGTACCTGTCAAGATGGTTACGATTGTGATAAACTCCTTGAACTGGGTATTATCTGAAAGCAGATTCTCAGGAACGCTGATGTAGATCAGAATATAACCGAGATTCACTATAATACCGTACAGAACCACCAGCTCCTGTCTGAAATACAGAGTAACCATAGCTATTGTGGCGAAGACAAGATAATGCTTATTCAGCGTAAAGCCATCCACATACATCAGCCCGAAAGCCGCCGATCCGGGAATCACGGCAAACAGTAAGCTCTTCAGTCTCTGAGGAATTGGGATGAAGTAATTAATCACAGATAATGTGATCAATCCAACCGATGCTATAACAACCTTTAGGGCTGCCCCCATCCCCTCAGATACGATGACCTGAATACACAATATACTCACAAAAACAGATGTTACGATCAAGTTTACCCGATGTACACGTTTTACATTATAACCATCCTTCTGTTCCATTCCATTCCCCTCCGCTGTAAAAAAACTTTGTTCGTGAAAATATTAGCTTAATAAATTGTTATTAACTAAATAATCTTTAACTATATTACCATATTTGGTATATTTATTAAATGCCCTTTTACACCTAATAGAATAAAGTATCGATTAATAATGACAAAAATCGGCATAGAAATTTACACCCCTATGCCGATTTGATAATATTTATGAAAGTTTATGAATAAAAAGTCCGCTGCGAAGCTTTGGCTCGAACCAGGTGGATTTGGGGGGCATCAGCTTACCCGCGTCCGACACGGCAAAAAGCTCGGTGATTGAGGTTGGATACATCGAAAATGCTACGGTCATATCCTCAGCCACCCTTTTCTCCAGTTCCTTAAGTCCGCGAATTCCTCCGATAAAATCAATCCTTTTATCCACTCTTGGGTCATCTATCCCAAGAACCGGCTGCAGCAGATAATCCTGGAGCAGTGACACATCAAGCGATGCAACAGGGTCCGAGATTGCTCTGAGTTCTTCTTTTGCAGACAGACAATACCACCCATCCTTCAGAACCATCCCGAAGGTAGCTTTCTTTATCGGTGCGAACGGCACTGTACCAAGATACTCCACGGTAAAGCTTTCTGATATTCTATGCAAGAATTCTTCCTTTGTCCGGCCATTCAAATCCTTCACGGTACGATTGTAGGGCATGATCATAAGCTGGTCATGAGGAAAAAGCACCGACAGGAAATAATTAAACTCTTCCTTTCCCGTATAACCGGGGTTCTCTTTTCTTCTCTTTAGGCCCACCTTGACAGCGGATGCCGCCCGATGATGACCATCAGCGATATAGATGCTTCCTATATCAGAGAATGCCCTCCGAATTGTTTCAATCCTTTCCTCCGAAAAAATTTTCCAGATTCTATGAGTGATGCCGTCTACGGAAGTAAAGCTGTATAAAGGTGTTTCTTCTTTCGCATTAGCTACTTCTATACTGATTGTCTGATTTGCCCTATAGGCCAGAAAGATAGGCCCTGTCTGAGCGTCGCAGATATCAACATGATGAATCCGGTCAAGCTCCTTCTCCTCTCGGGTGTTTTCGTGCTTCTTAATGGTATTTTGAAGATAATCATCGATAGAAGCGCAAGCAACAAGCCCTGTCTGGGAACGTCCTTCCATAATCAGCTCATAGACATAATAGCACTCCTGTTCCTCTCGAAGAAAGCTTCCTTCCTCCATCATCCCACCCAGAAGCTCTTTGGCTTTCTGATAAACAATAGGATCATAGGTATCCACACTATCCGGGAAGTTTGTCTCTGCCCGATCTATCTGAAGGAAGGACAAGGGTTCCCTCTCGATCTCTTGCTTTGCTTCCTTGCGGTTATAGACATCATAAGGTAATGCCGCCACCCGATGAGCAACCTCAGGATTGGGTCTGATGCACAGAAAAGGCTTCACTGTAGCCATAGTTTTCCACTCCTAACTTATTTAATATGATCAGCAAGGCTGCCCATTCCGATAACGTTAATAAGCCGCCGATAGGAAACGGGACATAGGAATAATGCGAATGCTCCCGCCGGTTCCTATGTCCCTGAAAATTGTGTTATTAACCTTAACCTTGGAGTGATTATTTGATAATTCTTACCTTAAGAACTCCGCTGATCTTGGACAGCTTTGCAGCCACCTCTTCATTATCGGAGGATTCAACATCAAGCACGGTATATGCATAATCACCGCGGCTCTTATTTACCATGTCTGTAATATTGATATTTACTGCCGAGAATGCTCCGGTAAACTGGGTCAACATGTTCGGAATGTTTCTATGGCAGATCGCAATACGTCCTGCGGTTGAGCAAATCCCTGCGTCACAGTTCGGATAATTAACAGAATTTTTGATGTTACCGTTCTCCATATAATCCATCAGCTGCTTCACAGCCATCACTGCACAATTGTCCTCGGATTCTTCCGTGGAAGCGCCCAGATGAGGAATTGCGATTACGCCCTCCATCTTAGCCGTCTTCTCATTCGGGAAATCAGTTACATACTTTGCTACCTTCCCGGACTGTAAGGCAATTTCGATATCAGCATCATTGACCAGCAGATCTCTAGCAAAATTCAGTATAATGACTCCATCCTTCATCTTACTGATGGAATCCGTATTAATCATCTCCTTCGTATTGATGCTGGGATCAGAATCCTCGATCAAAGGAGTATGTACGGTAATATAATCACATTCCTTGTAGATTTCTTCTCTGGATTTTACATGCACAACATCGCGTGATAAATTCCAGGCACTGTCTACGGAAATGAAGGGATCATATCCATATACCTTCATACCTAGGCGATTGGCTGCGTTCGCAACCAGTACACCAATTGCGCCAAGACCAATTACTCCAAGCTTCTTGCCGAGAATTTCTTTTCCGGCGAACTTGGCTTTTCCCTTTTCCACGAGCTTCGCAACCGTAGGGTCATCCTTAACAGTCTGTACCCAGTTCACTCCACCGACAATATCACGGGATGCCAGCATCAGACCGGCAATCACAAGCTCCTTTACTCCGTTGGCATTTGCACCCGGTGTATTAAATACCACGATACCCTGCTCAGCGCATTTATCCAGAGGAATATTATTCACACCGGCTCCTGCACGGGCAACTGCCATCAATTTATCACTAAATTCCATATCATGCATTGCCGCACTTCTTACGAGTACGACATCCGCGTCCTTGATATTCTCTACTTTCTCGTAATCCCCGGTAAAAATATTCAGTCCTATATCAGCAATAGGATTCAGACAATTATATTTCATAACCGTTTCCCCTTTCAGCTTATGACACGCCCTTGCATCAACTTGTCAGGAGGCAGTCATAGATTTCATATACGCTATTTTAAATTCTCAGCTTCGAATTTCTTCATGAATTCTACCAGCTTCTCAACGCCCTCGATCGGCATTGCATTATAGATGCTGGCTCTCATACCGCCGACTGTTCTGTGGCCCTTTAAGTTCTCAAAGCCTGCTGCCTTTGCTTCCTTTACAAACTTCGCATCCAGCTCCTCGTCACCGGTCACAAAAGGAACATTCATCAGGGAACGGTCTTCCTTTACAACGGTGCCTTTAAACATCTTGCTCTGGTCAAGGAAATCATACAGAATGGCTGCCTTCTTCTCATTGTGCGCCTTCATAGCCGTAAGGCCGCCCATATTCTTGATCCATTTGAATACCTTGCCGCAGATGTAGATACCATATGCCGGAGGAGTATTATATAAGGAATGATCATCTGCATGAATCTTATATTTCATCATGGTAGGAGTTCCGGGGAGCGTATCCTCGGTAATTAAGTCTTTACGGATAATAACAATAACAACACCGGCAGGACCGATATTCTTCTGAACACCACCGTAAATCACACCGTACTTGGTCACATCAACCGGTTCGGATAAGAAACAGGAGGATACGTCGGCAACCAGTGTCTTGCCTTTCGTATTGGGTAATTTCTTAAACTTCGTTCCGTAGATGGTATTGTTTTCGCATATGTACACATAATCCGCATTTTCTGAGATCGGAAGGTCGGAGCAATCCGGAATATAGGAGAAGGTCTTATCTGCGGAGGATGCGATTGCATTTGCCGTACCATAGAGCTTTGCTTCCTGATATGCTTTTTTTGCCCATTGTCCGGTTACTATGTAATCTGCAACCTTGTTCTTCATCAGATTCATCGGGATCATGGCAAACTGAAGGGATGCGCCGCCCTGAAGGAACAGAACTTCATAATTATCGGGGATATTCATTAATTCCCTCAAATCCTTCTCCGCTTCCTGGATGATTGCCTCATAAGCCTTCGATCTGTGGCTCATCTCCATGACGGACATTCCGGTTCCTCTGTAATCAAGCATCTCCTCTGCCGCTTCCTTCAATACTTCTACCGGTAACATTGCCGGTCCAGCTGAAAAATTATAAATTCTACCCACTCTTTCATCCTCCTTAAAAGCTTGCTTTATGTCTTTTACAGTTTAGAACTTTAGTTTAGTAAAGTATTATGTTCATTATAAAACCCTGTTATTTTTTTGTCAATGCTTTTATCTCTTAGGACTGCCTGTTTTTCAAGTCTTCCTCGGTAAACACTTCTTCAATTGCTGCACCGGGTGCTACCATAGGCCAAACCTTGTCATCACTGTCTATGACGCATTCAATCAGAACAGGTTCATTGAGAGCCAGCGCCTCCTTCAGGATATCGTCAACCTCTTCCTTCTTCGTGATACGGTAAGCCTTCGCACCCATTGCCTCAGCAAGCTTCACAAAGTCAACCTTATCACTTAGATTAGTATTGGAGTATCTCTTATCATAGAAAAGAGTCTGCCACTGGCGTACCATGCCCAGCACATGGTTATTGAAGATAATCTCGATAATCGGTATATTATAGCGGGTTGCTGTAGCCAGCTCGTTCATATTCATACGGAAACAGCCGTCACCTGCGATATTGATTACCTTCTTCTCGGGCATTCCGACCTTGGCACCGATACAGGCACCCAAACCATAGCCCATGGTACCGAGACCTCCGGAGGTGATGAAGGTTCTGGGCAGTTTATATTTAAAAAATTGCGCAGACCACATCTGATGCTGCCCGACCTCTGTCGTGATGATGGCGTCTCCATCCGTCAGTTCGTATAGCTTTTCTAATATGTAAGGTCCGGTCAGGTTCCGGGTATCATATTTTAAAGGAAATTTCTCCTTCAGTCCGATGACGTGTTCCATCCACTCCTTATGAGAATGCTCTCCGACACGGCTGTTCAATATGGTTAGTACCTCTTTGATATCTCCGATGACACTATAATATGCCATGACATTCTTATTAATCTCTGCAGGATCGATATCAATGTGGAGTATTTTCGCATTCTTCGCAAATTTCTTTGCATTTCCGGTGACACGGTCCGAGAATCTGGCCCCAATGGCAATCAGAAGATCGCATTCGGTAACCCCCAGATTGGAAGCCTTGGTGCCATGCATACCAAGCATACCTGTATAACGGATATCAGTACCGTCAAAGGCGCCTTTTCCCATCAAGGTATCTGCAACAGGAGCATCCAATTTCTCAACAAATTCCTTTAATTCATCATGAGCTTCAGAAATGACAGCGCCGCCTCCGACAAATACAAAGGGCTTCTTCGCATGCTTGATTAACTCTACCGCATTTTGTAAATCCTCTTCGGTTATCTCATCCGTCTTACGCTTTACGGGTTCCGGCTTGACAGTAGTATACTTCGCCTTTGCCGCAGTCACATCCTTCGTGATATCCACCAGTACCGGGCCGGGACGGCCACTCTTGGCAATCCGGAAGGCCTTGCGGATGGTGTCGGCAAGCTTGTTCACATCCTTAACGATGTAATTATGTTTTGTAATCGGCATCGTAACGCCGGCAATATCAATCTCCTGGAAGGAATCCCTGCCGAGCAGATTCACTGCTACATTGGCGGTAATCGCCACCATCGGAACACTGTCCATATAAGCTGTCGCGATACCGGTTACCAGATTGGTAGAACCGGGACCGGAGGTCGCCAGACATACGCCCACCTTACCGGTAGCCCTTGCATATCCGTCTGCAGCATGGGACGCTCCCTGTTCATGGGAGGTTAGAATATGTCTGATCTCATTGCTGTGTTTATATAACTCGTCATAAATATTCAGAATTGTTCCGCCCGGATATCCGAATACGGTATCGACACCCTGTTCCTTCAAACATTCAATTACGATTTGAGCACCTGTTAATTCCATAACTTCCTCCGTTCCTGGGTAAGCTTTCTATAAACAAAAGGGGCTACTATCTGAAGTACCCTCTTTCGCGGGAGTATAATTGTTCTCCTTGAGTAATTTTACGTTGAATGTATGTAAACGCATCGCGAAGCGAAGCGTTTAGCAGACTGCCTGTTCATAAAATAGGCAGTGCCGGTACGACTGAAACATAAAATTATCGAAAGGAGAATAATAATATATACCGCGAAAGATGAGAATATTATTTTTAATAGCCCCTTTTCTTTTTACGCGTTTCTTTTCGGTATTTCAAGAATTGCACCTCTGTTACCGCTGGTTACCATCTCCACATAACGGGAAAGATACCCGGTCGTAATCTTCGGCTGCCTAGGCTGCCATTTTGCTCTTCTGGCTGCAAGTTCTTCATCGGAAATTACAAAATTCAAGGAATTCGCATTGATATCAATCTGTATTAAGTCCCCCTCTTCCACCAGGGCAATATTGCCTCCGACTGCCGCTTCCGGCGATACATGGCCGATACAGGCTCCTCTGGAAGCTCCAGAAAAACGACCATCCGTAATTAATGCCACTGAGGATCCGAGTCCCATACCCATGATGGCACTGGTAGGATTCAGCATTTCTCTCATGCCGGGTCCTCCCTTCGGCCCTTCATACCGAATGACAACTACGTCACCGGCTACGATTTTGCCGCCCTTAATCGCTTCAATTGCATCCTCTTCACAATCAAATACTCTTGCGGGGCCCTCATGCTTCAGCATCGAGGGATCGACTGCCGAACGTTTAACAACACCCGAATCCGGTGCAAGATTACCTTTTAATATTGCAATACCACCTGTTACACTGTAGGGATTGTCAATCGGGCGGATAACCTCCGGATCCAGATTCCTACAATCCTTAATATTTTCTCCGACTGTCTTACCTGTTGCGGTGATCAGGCTTGTATTTAAGAGTCCCTTCTTATTTAGTTCGTTCATTACCGCATAGACGCCGCCAGCTTCATTCAAATCCTCCATATATGTATGCCCTGCCGGAGCCAGGTGACACAGGTTCGGAGTCATGGCACTTACCTCGTTGGCAATATCGATATTAAGATCAAAGCCGACCTCATGAGCGATTGCCGGAAGGTGAAGCATCGTATTGGTGGAACATCCCAGCGCCATATCTACGGTCAGAGCATTCATGAAGGCTTCCTTCGTCATGATGTCTCTCGGCTTGATGTTCTTCTCAAGAAGCTCCATAATCTTCATACCTGCATGCTTTGCAAGACGAATTCTCTCAGAATATACTGCCGGGATGGTTCCGTTGCCTTTTAAGCCCATACCGATTGCTTCTGTCAGACAGTTCATGGAATTGGCGGTATACATACCGGAACAGGAGCCGCAAGTCGCACATGCCTTATTCTCATACTCTTCCACTTCTTCCTCTGTCATTGTTCCTGCACTGTAAGCACCAACTGCTTCAAATAAGGAAGAAAGGCTTGTTTTGCTTCCCTTCACACGACCGGCCAGCATCGGTCCGCCGCTGACGAAAATGGTAGGGATATTCAGTCTCGCAGCTGCCATAAGTAATCCCGGGACATTCTTATCACAGTTAGGTACCATGACGAGCGCATCAAACTGATGAGCCATTGCCATCGCTTCGGTAGAGTCCGCAATCAGATCTCTGGTAACCAGAGAATACTTCATCCCCTGATGGCCCATGGCAATACCGTCGCATACTGCAATTGCAGGGAACACAATCGGAGTTCCCCCTGCCATAGCAACACCCAGCTTCACAGCATCCACGATTTTGTCCAGATTCATGTGTCCGGGTACAATCTCATTATAGGAACTGACAATACCGATTAGTGGCTTTCTCAATTCTTCCTTTGTCATTCCCAAGGCATTAAACAGCGACCTGTGGGGGGCCTGTGCCATTCCTGTTTTTACTGCGTCACTTCTCATCCTAATACCACCTTTTCTTCTTATTATAATAGCTGGTTCATTTATTCCTATGTACAGTTTGGATATCCTGATATCTCCTGCACAGTTATTAAGTAGCACTTTAAAGTAGTACAGTATATATTAAAGGATTTCTTCTCAAAAATCAATGTCAAATTAAAATTTATTTTGGTTTTTTTTCCGAATGGATCTATATCCGGCCGCTTCCGGTTTATGATAGCAAGATATGAGGAGTATTAAAGAGGGATATTTTGTATGGAGCTATGTAAATTCTGTGTAAAGTTCGTGTAAAATATGTATAATACGTTTTAATTCTGAGTAAAATCTGCGTAATTTTCATTAATTTTTTATGAAAATTATGATTGCTTATGTCAACTATTCGTGATAAGATTTTTATGGTTGATTACGGTAAAATAAAAATCAATATTAATCAGAGTTTTTAGGAGGCGCTATTATGACTATCCATTTTGCTGAGTTTCTGCAGCAGTTGACATCAAACCCAGCCTTATTAATAACAGTAGTTTTAACCCTTGGTGTAATTCTGGTCAACGGCTGGACTGATGCACCCAACGCAATCGCAACCTGCGTTTCGACACGTTCCATCAGTCCGAAAAGCGCTATTATTATGGCAGCTATTTTTAATTTCCTGGGTGTATTTGTAATGACTATGATCAGCAGTGCAGTTTCAAAAACAATCTATAACATGGTAGATTTCGGTAATAATCCAAAGGTTGCATTAATAGCACTTTGTGCCGCATTATTCGCTATCGTTGTATGGGCAACTGCAGCTTGGGCATTCGGTATTCCCACCAGCGAGTCTCATGCGTTAATCGCCGGTGTATCCGGTGCAGCAATCGCACTTCAGGGTGGAGCCGGTATCAATGGCCACGAATGGATCAAGGTTATCTATGGTCTGTTCCTTTCTTCTGTACTAGGTTTCGGTCTTGGATATGTAATCATTAAAATAGTTACTTCTCTCTGTAAAGATATGGACCGCAGAAAGACCAACTTCTTCTTCCAGAAGGCTCAGGTAGCCGGCGGTGCAATGATGGCTTTCATGCATGGTGCACAGGACGGACAGAAGTTCATGGGTGTCTTCCTGCTCGGTGTATTCCTGGCAAAAGGTCAGGGAAATGTCACACAGTTTACAATTCCTATATGGTTGATGCTTCTTTGCTCTATTGTTATGGCACTCGGTACCTCCATTGGCGGATATAAAATCATAAAAACTGTCGGTATGGGTATGGTTAAGCTGAGTACTCCTCAGGGCTTTGCAGCAGATGCTGCCGGAGCGATCTGTCTTTTCCTGGCTACCTTTACCGGTATTCCCGTAAGTACCACACATACTAAGACAACAGCGATCATGGGTGTAGGTGCTGCGAAGAGAATGTCAAGTGTCAATTGGAGTATAGTGAAAGAAATGGCATATGCCTGGATCTTAACCTTCCCCGGCTGTGGACTTTTAGGTTTTATCATGTCTTATATATTTATGAAATTATTTTAAATAAGGAAGGAAGTAAATTATTATGAGTAAAAAAAACGATTATAATTATTTTGATGCATTTGCTAATCTTTCAAAATTTTCTACAGATTTAGCTGTATCATTGCATGATACCCTGTCAAATTTCGATCCCAACTTTGTCAGCGGAAAGGTGACTGCTGCTCATCAGATCGAACATAACGCAGATATTGCCAAGCATGAGATCATGAACAGATTAGTAAAGGAATTCCTTCCTCCGATCGAACGTGAGGATATTACCACACTTACCCAGGAGATCGACGATGTCACAGACTCTGTAGAGGATGTACTTATCTACATCGATATGTTCAATATCCAATCCATCCGTCCTGAAATTCTCAAATTCACCAAGCTGATCGTTGATTGCTGTAAGGCAATGGATGAAGCGCTTGAAGAATTTAAGACCTTTAAGAATTCCAAGAAGCTTCGTGATAAGATCATCGAGATCAATCGTCTTGAAGAAGACGGCGATGCTTTATATGTTGACTCCATGCGTAATCTGTATCACACCTCCAAAGATCCAATCGAATTAATGTGCTGGACTGAGATTCTTCATCGTCTGGAGAAATGCTGCGATAACTGCGAAGATGTTGCGAATATTATCGAAGGCATCGTAATGAAGAACTCCTAATTAAAATCGTTCCGACTTATTATTTTACAAACTATATACCTTATTGTTATTTACAGTAATGGAAACCCCATGTATAATATACTCAGAACAGATACCATGAATTACAAATCATGGGGTAATGCTCCAGGTATATTATGAATGGGTTAAAAACCCCATGTATATTATACATGGGGTTTGTGTTTATTAAAATCCCCCGGCAGAAAGGCAGAGATAAATGAATCAAAACAAACAGAAGACATTTATTGTCCTTGTTATATATATTCTGATTATTCTTCTTTTGGTATATGTAGGTATAAAGTATGTGCTACCACTACTGATGCCTTTTGTTATCGGTATGGTTATTGCAGTTATCTTCCGTAAACCGATTGATTTTATCTCCAGGTTTGCTCATATACCAAGAATATTAATATCACTCCTTACCTTGATCCTTTTTTACGGACTGCTGGGATACCTGGCCAGTATGGTAGGTTATAAGATATTCAACTTCATTACAGATTTATTTTACAGTCTGCCGGACATGTACGAGGATTCCATCCGACCTGCGGTGGAAGAACTCATCTTGAATATGATGGATCGTTTCCCCGGTATCGAGGATTATCTGCAGGGATTTTTGGAGAATATCAGCAGCTCGATCTTCAGCTTCCTGACCAACGCTTCGACCACAGTGGTCGGTACCATTACCAGAATGGCTACACAGCTGCCTACTCTGCTGATTAAACTGATCTTTACCATCGTTTCCTCCTTCTTCTTTACAATTGATTATAAACGTATCTCCCGATTTGTTGTAATTCAATTTAAGGGTGAACGCAGAGATATGATTTTACGACTGAAGGATAATGTCCTTGGTTCCCTCGGTAAATTCATCAGAGCCTATTCCGCTATAATTACCATTACCTTTCTGGAGCTTTCTGCCGGATTTTGGATTATCGGAATACCAAATCCCTTCCTGATCGGATTATTGGTAGCAATTGTCGATGTCATGCCGATTCTGGGAACCGGCGCGGTATTGATTCCCTGGGCAGTCATTGGCTTCGTCATAGGAAATACTAAGGTTGGTATCGGAATGTTGATTCTTTATGTAGTCATTACTGCAGTCCGTCAGACCATTGAGCCTAAGATTGTAGGACAACAGATCGGGCTTCATCCTCTGGTAACGCTGATATTGATGTATGTCGGTGCTCAGCTGATGGGCATCCTTGGCTTGATGCTTCTTCCGATCATCGCAACGATCCTCGTAAAGATGAATAATGACGGAACCATTCATCTGTTCAAGACTTGAAGATAGACTGATATGACTGTTGCAAAACGCTCATAAACAGCTTAAGGTAATAAAAACAGGCATCCTGAGGGATGCCTGTTTTTATTACCTTAAGCTGTATTATGAATTTTGTATCAGCCCTTGGTCAAGCTGTGTATGGCGGGGGGTGCCATACGCTTTATTCAAAGGTAGAGAGGGTATTAGTAATTGCTTTACCTAAAGCTTGATATTGAGCTGTTTTGCAAGCCCCTTGATGTAATTTGTTGCTTCAATATAATCTTTCTCCTGAGTCATATGCTCCAGCATCAGGCATACCCTGTCATCGAGCTTTGACATGCAGTTCAGATAGGTTTCATAATCGAGTTCTCCAAGTCCGGGTCTGCATTCATCCAGGTGAACGGTAAGCCTGCCGCTTAATCTGATATCCTTTGCGTGGCAGCTTAAAATGTTATCTCCAAGCTTATCAAACCATTCCTTTATGATCTCACCGTTATGGTAATAAAGCTGTGGACTGCATATGACATTCACCGGATCGAGATGAGCCGCGAAGCCCTTCCGGTCAATACTTTGAATAAGCCGTACATAAGAGTCTGCCGTATCCGGATACATCCAGGGCATTGGTTCTAAGGAATAGCAGGAATGCTTCGGATTTACTGCATCAATGATTTTTTGCGTCGTGCGTACAATCTCGTCAAATGCTCTTTCTGTCAGATTATCCTGATGAGGACCATCCCATTGTTCACTGTAGGAACCCGCTATGTTGACACAGCAGTTCGCTCCCACATAGTCTGCAAGCTCCAATTGCCGGATGGCTCGATTCATATTTTCCGCTTTCTTTCCCGGATTCCGATCCAACAGGTTATTCCAGACACCTATCTCACAAATCACAAGATCGTGTTCCTTCGCAGCCTTAACAAAGCCGTCTATGACTGAAACTACTGCGGTGTGATCCACAGGGAAATATACTGCGGTATATCCCGCTTCTACGGCGGCCTGCGCCCATTCCTCAGGTGTCGTCCACTTCTTGAATATTACTCCGCCGAAACGCATTCTATTGTTCCTCCGATTTCTTATTGTTCCTTCAGTCTTCTAAATCAACCTTCTGCCATAGCCCGCTTTCCGAAGATTTACCGGCGGCCTCTAGGCAGGCTAATGTGTTTCTTCCATCCAGTCCTGTAACCGGCGGTTCTGTCCGTTCCTTTACCGATGTGACAAACGCATCGATAATACCGGAGCTGATCTGTTTCGTATTCGTACTGATTCCTCCCACGTGATAGCGCGCACTGCTTCCGTCCCGGGAATCCACTACGATATCATCTAGTTCACTTGCAAAGATTTTCATCGTACCGTTGGTTCCGTAAATTACGGTACTGTTATCCTCTATTCCGTAATTAGTCCAACTGACCTGCATGATTCCTGATATTCCGCTGCGCATTTTCAGAAGGCAGACCGCATTGTCATCCAAACCGATCGGTGTTCCGTCCGGCGTACATTTATCAAGCGTGGTCAGTGAGGAGAAGATGTATTCTATCTCATCTCCCAGCAGATACCGTACCAGGTCGATTTTGTGTGAACCGAGATCTCCCAGTACACCGAATTTTGCCTTGCTCTTATCAAAGAACCAGGTCGCAGATTTATCAATACTCCAGGCCTCTGGGCCGGCATGTTTGAAATTAGTCTGTATGGTAAGTACCTTGCCGATGATACCATCCTGTAATAATTTCTTTGCTTTACTATGTGTGCTTACCAGACGCTGATTATGACCCAGCATAAGAATGCCGCCTGTTCTTCTCTGTGCCCGGATCATCTCCTGAGCCTGATCAACAGTAGGCGCCATAGGCTTCTCACAGAGGACATCCTTACCCGCCTCCAAAGCCTTGATGGTATGCTCTGCATGAAGATAATTCGGTGTACACACACTGACAGCCTGGACAGTCCCGTCCTTCAACAGTTCCTCATAGGATGCATAAACTCTTCCGCCGTATATTTGAGTAAGCTCTTCCGCCCTGCTCTGGTTGTAATCATAAAAACCTCTGATTACAGCATCGGGATTTTTATGATATTCGGGTGCATGCCGGGTATGGGTGATTGCTCCGCAGCCTGCGACTGCTACTCCGATTTTTTTCGCTTCTTCCATAGTATCCCTCCGGTTTATGTAATAGTACCGCAGGCGATAGGGTCTTACCTGACGGGTTTGATATTTAGATTTACACCGAAATCTTCTTCTGTATCGACGACGGTCCAGCTGCTGCCGGGATAATATCCCACCGTCCTTACCTGATATCCGTCGCCTTCCAATTCTTTAATAATGGAATCTCTTTTATCTCCGACCTCAAATCCGATATGATGCACTCCATTCCCATGCTGATCCAGGAATTCCTGAAAGGTACTGGCTCCTCCTACCGGCTGGTGAAGCTCGATCATAAAGCTTCCCATATCGATATTGCAGACCAGAAGATCCGCAGGAACTGCTTCCCCTCTGTATTCATAGGGATATTCTTTATTTCCTTCCAGATGCCCTTCTCGAACTTCCGGGGCCTCAATTCCCAACAGATCTGCCCACTTTCTGGCTGCTTTTCTGATATCCTTTACAATTATATTTATTTGAATAAAACCGTCTCGATTTACTTTTGTTTTCATAGATTAGCTCCTTTATTCCATTATTATTAGCCCTTCACGCTGCCCATGACCAAACCTGTCGTAAAATATCGCTGCAGGAACGGATAAACGCACAAAATCGGAGTCATCGCCAGGAATAGCTGAGCTGCACTTGTTGTTCTTGCATTAACCAGCTTCACATAATTGGCGATATCGGAGCTTGTATTAGAAGCATTTCTGAAGAACGACTCCGTATTGATGATTACTGTCTGAAGATAGCTCTGAAGAGGATATTTATCAATTGTATTCATATAGATCATACCGTCAAACCAGCTGTTCCAATGGTTTACGAAAGCAAATAAAATTACCGTGGCAAGCGTCGGCTTGCAGACAGGCAGGATCACCTTTGTCAGTACCTGAACATGTCCCGCACCATCGATATATGCCGCCTCTTCCAATTCCTTCGGAAGACTTCGCATGTAATTCATAACCACCAGCATATTGAATACATTAACGGCACCCGGCAGAATCAAAGCCAGGATTTTATTTGTCAGACCTGTATATTTTACGACCAGATAGGTCGGGATCAGTCCACCGTTAAAGAGGATTGTTATAACAAAAAACCACGAAAAAACATTTCTCAGCCGGAATTCACTTGTCGATTTTGATAGCGGATATGCCGTCAGAACCACAAGTACAGTATTGAGCAAAACACCCGGCACAGTTCTTTCCACACTGATCCAGAGTGATTTTACGAACTGGCTGCTGCTTAAGATAAAATCATAGGAATGCAGATTAAATCCCACCGGCCAGAAGGTAACCTCATTGGCGATAACAGCTCCCTTGGATGAAAAAGAAATCGCGAGCAGATTAATAAACGGAAGCACGCAAATCAAGGCTAATGAGGTAATCAGAATATAATTAATTACAAGAAAGATTTTTCTTGATAAAGAGGTTTGCATTTTAGTCATGATTTGACCACCCTTTCCTTTCCCTAAGCAGATACTGATCAGAATATCCTGTAGTTTGCAAATTTATTGGCAAGACTGTAGGACCCTATGACAAAGATCAGTGATACACCTGACTTGAATAAGCTTGCCGCGGTAGAAAGCGCATACTGCGCATTTTCAATACCGAGACGGAAGACAAAGGTATCAAGAATATCACCTGTCGCATACACTGATGCACTGTACATATTATAGATCTGGTCAAATCCACCGTTTAAAATGTTACCCATACTGAGTACTGACATCAAAATAATCGTACTTAAAATACCCGGAAGCGTAACATGAAGGGTCTGCTTCACTCTTCCCGCACCATCAATGCTTGCTGCCTCATAAAGATTTTGGTCAATTCCGGTTAGCGCTGCGAGGTAAATGATTGAACCGAAGCCAAAGCCCTTCCAGATATCAGTGATGACCATCGTGATAGGGAACCAGGTTGTACTGCCGAGGAAAAAAATCGGATGTACTCCGATGCTTTCCAGTACCTTATTCACGATACCGCTGCTGGGGGACAGGATATCCGTAAAAATACTGGCAAGAATAACCCAGGAAAGGAAATACGGAAGATATACCATAGTCTGATACATTTTCTTTAGTCGTTTTTTGGAAATTTCATTCAGCATTAATGCAAAAAGGACCGGAACTATGATCCCGCCAATCATCTTCCCAAGTGCAATCAGAATGGTATTTCTGATGACCGGCCCGATATTAGGCATCGTAAACAGATTCTTGAAATTATCGAATCCGACCCATGGGGAACCGAACAGTCCTTTGGCCATATTGAATTTCTGAAAAGCAATTACGGTACCTACCATGGAACCATAACTATAAATCAATACCAGGACAACACTCGGTATCAACATAACGATTAGAGGCAGCTGCCTTCGGAAATTGCCCTGTGACTTTTTATTGGATTTACTCACATTTTTCATTTTCTTATTTTTCTCCATAGACTTCACCGCCCACTTTATAAGTATTCCGGAGCGGTATTTTCCCGCTCCGGATCACATACTCATAGCAATATTAATTGTTAGTGTATATTACTGCTTCGGGTAGAGCTTCTCCATCTCATCCAGAGTCTGCTGTCCGCCTGCTGCAAGCCAATCCTGAACGAAGGTATCAAAATAACTCAGATCCTTCTCTCCGGTAATGATTGCTGTAAATGTTGTCTTAACCATATCAGTAAGTACGGATGCATTCTGAATCCAGATTTCCGGTTCCTGTGCAGCCATTTCATTCTTTACGATCTGTCCGTTATTCAGATAATCCAGGTCGATCTTCATAGAGCCTTCCGTGAACATCTGGCCCCAGGTACCATATGCATTTGCATCGTCCTTCAAAGAACCATCCTCAAAGCCCTTCACATAATTATAATACTGCAGTGCGGTACCCTTTAAATCTCCGGAAGAGCCTTTTGCCAGAGCATCTAACAGCTGAGGTGCATAGTTTTCGGTAGGTACACCGATATAGATCGGGCTGAGTCTGTACTGTTCATCTGCCCAATAGTTTTTGAAATCATCTTCTGATCCACTGATTGCTGTCTTCTCATAGAGATTCAGCATCTTAATGATTGCTTCGGGATTTTTGCATTTTGAGCTGATTACAAAATACTCTCCAACCTTGTTGCTCTGGATACCCTGTGTCACATTGTAACCCTCTGCGGTCGGCAGCGGATAAGGACGAGTAATCACGCCTTTATCTTCGTAAATGATATTGAACGGATGCCAGGTACCCCAGTTCATATGATAGGTCATACCAATGGTACCCTGTGCCCAGTCTGTCTCAAGTTTAGAAGTATCCTTCACCATGAATTCCGGATCGATCAGACCTTCCTTATACATATTTCTTGCAACTTCCAGCGCTTTCTTAACCTCAGGCTGAATATAGGAGAAGGTCATCTTTCCATCCTTACCGCGATAGAAGATACCACGGTCACCGTAACAAGGTACCCCGTAGGCTTCAATCAGACCCATAATCGTACCGTAGTTATTCTGTACCACATTGTCTGCAAGACAGAGTCCATATGTATTACCATTCACGCCATCACCGTCAGGATCTCCGTTCTTAAAAGCTCTTGCAAGGTCTACCATTTCATCGATTGTCTTAGGAGCCGTCTTACCCGTGTTCTTAAGCCAGTCATCACGGATCCATAAGTTTGTGCACTGATGGAAATTGTTGCTCATATAAGGAAAGGCATACAGTTTGCCATCTACCTTAACACCATCAAAGGCATCTGCATAATCAGTTTCATATTTCTTTACGGCATCCGATGCGTATTTATCAAATACGTCTGTGATATCCATGACATATCCTGCATCAATTGCCTGTTTCAGCCAGAGTCTGTCATCGAACTTTAATACATCCGGCAGATCTCCGGAAGCAAGAAGAACGTTCATCTTGTTCTTGTAGGCGTCCGTAGTGATATCAGCAGAAAAGGCAACTTCAACATCAATATTGAAGGTGTCCTTGATCAGCCTCGTCCATTCGTTGGCTTCGTAGCTGTCTCCGTCACGAAATTCCTGTACGGCTGATGCCTGTACTGCAGATGTAATGGTAATCGGTTCTGCATAGGCTCCCCACTGAGGGTCTGCTTCGGCTGTATCTGCTGCAGCATTCGGTGCAGAAGTTACGGAAGTGTTGTCAGTTGCACTGCTGTCACTTGTGCTGCTTTTGCCGCCTGCACAGCCTGCAAGACTCACAACCATTGCCATAGCCAAAAGCAAAGCAAAGATTTTCTTACTTGTTTTCTTCATAGTCTTATCCTCCATATATTATTTATCGCAGGAAGTGATAACCACATTCCCACTGAATTAACGGCTTTTCCCCAGCCGCTATTTCCGCCCGCCTTTTCAGCTCTGTTTGATCCGGTAACTGACAAAGGCAAATTTCTTACTATCAGGTGACCAGGAGTTGACGTTGATCGTTCCCTGTCCTCCGAACAGCTTTACTGCAGTTTTAACCTCTCCGCCTTCTGCAGACATCAACCGCAGCTCGACGAATTTGTGGGGAAGATGCTCACTGGGCTTTAAATCCCCCTTCTTATATGCAACCATGACTACTGTCTTACCATCCGGTGAGACATGGGGGAACCAGGTATTCCATTCCTCATCAAAGGTCATCTGAGTCTGCTCTGAACCGTCGCTTTTCATTCTCCAGGCCTGCATCAATCCGGAGCGGACTGAATTGAACCAGATGTATGTACCGGTCGGATCATATTCCGGTCCGTCATCCAAGCCTATGGCATTGGTAAGTCTCTTTTCCTCGCCTCCTTCGGCGGCAATGACATAAATATCATACTCACCTTCTCTTTCGGCGCAATAAGCAAGATACTTTCCGTCAGGCGACCAGCCATGCAGATAACTTGGTGCCATCGGCGTTATCAATCTCGGAACTCCTCCGTCAAGCGGCAGCGTATACACTCTCGATTTCCCGTCTTCCTTTGTTGCATGGCTGACAGCAATATTGTTGCCATCCGGTGAGAGAACATGATCATTATTACAGTCGTTCACAAAATCACTGAAGACCTCATAAATTTTCTTTGTTGCGAGTTCGAATCTGAATATCCTGCCGTTGCTGTTATAAATCAGGAATTTACCGTCCTTCGACCAGTTTGGAGCCTCAATCAGATAATCAAATTCATAAATTACCTCCCTGGTACCCTTCTCGATATCGTAGATTTCAAGAATGGATTCATCGTCCTCTCGATACCAGGGATTAGATTTATCAATCTCCTGCATCCTTTTACACCTCCGTATTTGCTTATATCAGTGCTAACACATGTTCACGATTTTATTACAAAACTCTTGTGCTCTGCCTCAACAATAGCATAATAAACACGTGTTTGCAAGTATGTATTTCTAATTTGCTAGTTTACACACATTTTGAGTCTATTTATTGTGCATATTTCACAAATACCCAATATTTGATCATAATTTATTCTATTTTTATTGACACTAAAGCACCTATAATGTTAGTATTTTACTGGTTGAACGCGTGTTTCTTATATTTGATGATATTAAGACAGCATACGTAACATACGAGGAAAGGAGAATGCAGGATGAAGAAAATAACCAGTAATGATATCGCTAAACTTGCCGGTGTTTCCCGCAGCACCGTAAGCCGGGTGATCAACGGCTATTCCAATGTTCCTCCCGATACGCGCACTATGGTAATGAAGGTAATCAAAGAAAACCACTATTACCCTCAGCTTTCCGGCCGGCTTCTTTCCGGCAAACAGACAAAAACAATCGGTTTTTTTTGGGTAGCCAACGGAACCATATCCATCAGCCCGCTTGCCAGCAGTTATTTTGTGAATATCATAGAAGCTGCGGCATCTCATGGATTTCTGGTACTTACCTGTATCTTTAATAACATGTCCGATAAAGCAAATGTAAACTATGTGCGCAAAATCTTTATGGAGGGCAGAATTGATGCCGGTATCTTTGTCGGTGTGGATAATAACGATTCACTGATTGATGAGCTGATTCGGCTTGGAAAGATCGTTGGTCTGTTCGATTATTACCATGAGGGGGAGAGTATCCCTAACCGTATTACTGTAAATTTTGAACGTACCTCCGGGGAGCGTGCCATCGATTATCTTTATCTGCTCGGCCATAGAAAAATCGGCATCATCGATGGTGATATGCGAAGAATCAGCTCCACCCAGAGGCACGAAAGCTATCTGCGGGCTATGATGAAATATAATCTAACGATGGAAAATAAATGGCTCTGCTATGGCGGAATCACGGAGGAAAGCGGTTATGAATCTGCGAAAATGCTTCTTAATCGGTGTGAAGGTGATTACCCGACCGCAATCTGCGCCACCAATGATGCGGTAGCCTTTGGTGTATACAGAGCCTGCAGGGAGCTGGGAATCAGAATTCCCGAAGACATCTCTATTGTGGGAAATGACGGTGATATCAGCGGTGAATACAGTAATCCCCCACTAACAACGGTATCCTTTGATTTCAAGGAAATGTTCAACTCCCTGGTAACCCGGGTGATTGATACGATAAACAAAAAGGATGAGGTCGTACCAGATGTATTCATTCCGGGTACCTTTACCGAGCGCAAGTCCTGTCGTACCATTGTTGAATAGATAAATTTCTTACCCTTGACATTTTACAGGATAAGTGCTACATTCATCTTACTAACACGTGTTTATTTAAAGTGCTTGTACTCTAGGAATAATAATTGTTACTTTTAGTCAATCATTTTATCTTTTTTATTTACTTTTTCCTCTCACTTGTAATAGAATCAGATTAGGACCGGGCAAATTGTTATTTTATGTACATATGCCGGAATTACTTTTGAAAGGAAATGCATGATGAAGAAAATCACCAGCAACGACATTGCGAAAATGGCCGGTGTTTCCCGCAGCACTGTCAGCCGTGTCATCAACGGTTACTCAGATGTTCCGGTAGAGACCAAAGACAGGGTAATGAAGGTCATCAAAGAAAATCATTATTACCCCCAGCTTTCCGGTCAGCTTCTGACAGGGAAACAGATGAAAACCATCGGTTTCTTCTGGGCATCCGGCGGAAACATTGCAAACAACCCGCTTTCCAGCAATTACTTCGTAAATACCATTGAAGCGGCAGCATCAAAAGGTTATCTGGTATTAACAAGTATCTTAAGCGATCTAGACAGCGAAGAGAACATAAATCATGTCAGGAAAATATTCTTGGAAGGCCGAATCGATGCCGGTATCATCGTCGGTGCAGACAATAACGAGCCTTTTATTGATGAGCTTCTTGAGTTTGGGAAGATCGTAGGACTTTTCGATTATTACCATGAGAACGAAGCTATCCCGAATCGCATTACCGTTAATTTCGACAGGGCATCCGGGGAGCAGGCCATCGATTACCTTTACAGCCTGGGACACAGAAAGATCGCTGTGATAGACGGTAATATGAGCCGCTACAGCTCCATGCAGCGTCATGAAGGATATTTAAGGGGTATGCAGAAGCACAACCTTCTGATACAGAATAAGTGGCTGATTTACGGAGGTATTACCGAAGAAAGCGGTTATAAAGCAGCAAGAGCCCTTCTGGAGCAATGCACCGGAGACTATCCCACCGCCATCTGCGCCTGCAACGATTCTGTTGCATTTGGTGTATACAAAGCCTGCAGGGAATTCGGGCTGAAAATTCCGGACGATATCTCGGTCATTGGAATTGACGGCAGCTTAAGCGGTGAACATAGCAATCCTCCGCTGACCACCATAGCTTTTGATTTTAAGGAGATGTTCTATTCTCTTGTATCGCGGGTAATAGATACCATTAATGATAGGGAAGATATAAAAAGCGATGTTTTTATTCCCGGGATATTCACAGAACGCAAGTCGTGCAGAATGATTGACGAAAGAATATAAAAAGAAAAGAGGTTTCTTTATGTCAGGAATTCTAGGAAATAATCAAATAGCCCAGGTGGGCTTTATCGTACGTGATATTGAAAAGTCCAAAAAAGTATTTGCCGAGTTTTTCGGAGTACCGGTTCCGCCGCATTTTGACGGAGGTAAGTTCGAAATCACAGGAACCACGGTGAACGGACAACCTGCTCCCGATGCAAATTGCTATATGGCTTTCTTCGATGTTGGTCCCAGCACTCAGATTGAATTAATTCAGCCAAATGGTGTGAAGAGTACCTGGCAGGACTTTCTGGATGAGCACGGAGAAGGAATTCACCACATCGCTTTCCAAGTAAAGGATATGAATGCTAAAATCCACTCCTGCGAAGAATTCGGTATGAAATGTGTACAGCGCGGCAAATACGGTGACGGAAACGGTGAATATGCTTACCTGGATGCGTTCAAGGACATGAAATGCCTTGTTGAGCTCCTTGAAAGCTATTAAGACAGGAGCTGCCTATGAATGCTGTCGTAATGGGAGCAGCTAAGGGTCTTGGCCTATGTCTGACTGAACAGCTGCTGGAGAAAGGCTGCAGAGTTGCCGCTGGCACCATCAGTGTGACCCCCGGACTTACTGCTCTGAAAAACAAATATGGTGAAGCTCTGATGATCTTCACCGCTGACATCACAGAAGAAAAACAGATCATGGAAGGGGCGGAAAAATGCCGCGCATTCCTCGGAACAATCGATTCAGTCTGTATTGTCGCAGGAATTCTGCTTGACGGTGACAGGAACAGAACCTTGCAGGAATGCGATCCGGCAGACTTAAGAAAGACCTTCGAGGTTAATCTATTCGGTCCGATCATTTTTATAAGATATTTTTATCCCCACCTGAAGGAAGGCGCTAATGTTTTCCTAGTAACATCGGAAGGTGCCGCAATCTCGAACTGCGGTTCGTGGATCCCCTGCTATGGGCTTTCTAAGACAGCTGCAACCAAAGCCTGTGGTATCTTAAATCAGTCCGTACAGACGGTTGATTTTTATGCAGTGCATCCCGGCAGAATGAATACCGATATGGGGAGGACCACTGCTCAGATCGAACCGGAGGAATCCGCCAAAGGATTCTGCCGTCTGATGAACGGCGAGACGAAAATCAGCCGTAATCACTGGTATATTGATTACAATGGTAAACCTATGAATAATTAATATCATATGATAAAATTACAGCCTGCCGCTACTATAACGGCAGGCTGTAATTAATTGCCGGATTTTATTTAGATCCGGTTCCATAATGATCAGGAAATAAGATTCCAATTTTTACATTAATAAGCTGAATCCTTGGGTACAAATGTAGAGCAATCTGTTTCATCCGATTCCTGCGCATTTCTGGGCTCCACATTAATCTTCTCTGCTGCACAGTGATCGCCGTTCATATAATACTCACAGGTATTGACAACACATTTAACCCCTTCGTTGGGTTTATCCATTTTTCTGATAGCCATAGCTTCTCCTCCAAACTTAATAATGTCATTCGATGTTCGCACAATGATGTGCCAACCTGTTACATTCTTATTGTTTGCAGAAGAAATTTAAAAAATTCACTATTCAAATTTTTTCATCAACCCGGAAATTGCATTGCGATTCCCTCAGCCATCATATCTCCCATTTCAAGAACCTGATTCAACATTTGATCAAATGCTTTGACGCCGCCTTCATAATCCTGATTCAGCAAGTTTTCTGCATAACCGCTGACATTATCAAGATGCTCATTCATCATTGCACTCCAATCCTCTTTATTCCAGAATGGATTCAAGGATGCAAGAAGGCCGGTAATCTCATCTGCATTTTCATGCCATCTCCTGTCCGCATCTGTCATTGCATTATTATCACCTGCTAAAGCGGCATTGACGATTTCAGCAGCAATTGTCAGATGATCTGACAACAGCTGACCGAATTTCTGTGCAGCAGCATCACCATAGAAGGGAGCCAAAGCAGCCGCGAAATCCTCGGGATTGCGGAGCAGTCTCTGGGTATATACATCAGCCTCAGGGAGACTGTTTACCATGGTAAATATCGTGAATGCGGTCCAAATGGAATGTTCGACCCATAACTGCCGGAATTGATTCATAAGATCCATCATGTTGCCGCACATATCTTGCATATCATGATCCATCATTTCACGGTCCATCATGCCTTCACGATTCATCATATCTTCATGATCCATCATACCTCTGCCTGGCATTGTCTGGTTAGTGGTTCCCCTGCTTGGCATATTCTGATCGGTTGTGCCTCTTCTTGGCATGGTCTGACTATTTGTGCCTCTATCCGGCATTGTCGGACCGGTTGTTCCACCTGCAGCTCCTCCGGGCATCGTCGGGCTTGTTGTTCCACCAGGCATTGTCGAACCGGAAGTACCTCTTCCTGCACTGCCGGGTGCGGTCTGTCCTGTTGTTCCCCTCGGCATCGTCGGGCTTGTTGTTCCTCCTGTAGTTCCTCCGGGCATCATCGGGCCAGTTGTGCCTCTTCCTGTACTACCGGGTGCAGTCTGTCC
>JAEZLY010000270.1 GCA_023414985.1 Bacillota bacterium
AGTAAGAAAGCCGGAGACAATCAATTACAGAACCTTAAAGCCTGAGAAGGATGGTCTGTTCTGTGAAAGAATCTTTGGACCCAGTAAAGACTGGGAGTGTCACTGTGGTAAATATAAAAAGATCAGATATAAGGGTGTCGTATGTGATCGTTGTGGTGTTGAAGTAACGAAAGCGAGCGTACGCCGTGAGAGAATGGGTCATATTGAACTGGCTGCACCGGTTTCCCATATCTGGTATTTCAAGGGAATACCGAGCCGTATGGGTCTGATTCTTGACCTTTCTCCGAGAACTTTAGAGAAGGTATTGTATTTTGCTTCTTATATCGTACTGGATAAGGGACACACTGATCTGCAATACAAGCAGGTCCTGAATGAGAAAGAGAAGCAGGAAGCCATTGAGAAATACGGCTATAACAGCTTCCGTCTCGGTATGGGTGCGGAAGCCATCCAGGAGCTGCTGCAGGCAATCGACCTAGAGAAGGAATCAAAGGATTTAAAGAAGGGCTTAAAGGATTCTACCGGCCAGAAGCGCGCGAGAATTATCAAGCGTCTGGAAGTAGTGGAAGCCTTCCGTGAGTCCGGCAATTCACCGGAATGGATGATTCTGTCCGTTATTCCGGTTATTCCTCCGGATCTTCGTCCGATGGTACAGCTCGATGGTGGTCGTTTTGCAACCTCCGATATGAATGATTTATATCGTAGAATCATCAACCGTAATAACCGTCTGAAGAGACTTCTTGAGCTTGGTGCACCGGATATTATTGTCCGCAACGAGAAGAGAATGCTTCAGGAGGCGGTAGATGCGTTAATTGATAACGGCAGAAGAGGAAGACCTGTAACCGGACCCGGTAATAGAGCACTCAAATCTCTGTCCGATATGTTAAAGGGTAAGCAGGGACGTTTCCGTCAGAACTTACTTGGTAAGCGTGTTGACTATTCCGGACGTTCCGTTATCGTCGTTGGACCCGAATTAAAGCTTTATCAGTGCGGTTTGCCGAAGGAAATGGCAATTGAGTTATTCAAACCCTTCGTTATGAAGGAACTGGTAGCAAGAGGAACCGCTCACAATATCAAATCCGCTAAGAAGATGGTGGAAAGACTTCAGTCAGAGGTATGGGATGTCCTTGAGGAGGTTATCAAAGAACATCCGGTTATGCTGAACCGTGCTCCTACCCTTCATAGACTTGGTATCCAGGCCTTTGAGCCGGTACTGGTAGAAGGTAAGGCAATTAAGCTTCATCCTTTGGTATGTACTGCTTACAATGCGGACTTCGACGGTGACCAGATGGCTGTGCATTTGCCTCTGTCCGTAGAAGCTCAGGCTGAGTGCCGTTTCTTACTGCTTTCACCGAACAACTTGTTAAAGCCTTCCGATGGTGCGCCGGTAACCGTTCCTTCCCAGGATATGGTGCTCGGTATCTATTACCTGACCATCGAGAGAGAGACAGGTCACGGAATTACCCATTTCTACAAGAGCTTGAATGAAGCTATTCTTGCTTATGAGAACGGGGCAATCTCTCTTCATGAGATGATCAAGGTAAGACGTTTTGGTATAAATAAAGATGGCGTTAAAGAAGCTAGATCCATAGAGTCTACTCTTGGCCGTTTTATATTTAATGAAATTATTCCTCAGGATTTAGGATTTGTTGATAGAAGCCTGGATGAAAACTTCTTAAAACTTGAGATTAACTTCCTGGTTGGTAAGAAGCAGTTAAAGCCTATCCTTGAAAAATGTATCAATATTCATGGATCAACAAATACAGCGGAGATTCTCGATGCTGTTAAGTCGTTGGGCTATAAATATTCCACCCGTGCAGCTATGACTGTATCTATTTCCGATATGGAGGTACCTGCAGATAAGCCGAAGATTATGGCTGATGCAGAGGCTACCATTGAAAATATCGCGAAGGAATACAGACGCGGTAGGATGACCGAAGAAGAAAGATATAATACCGTTATCGAGACCTGGAAGGAAGCAGATAAGGTGCTTACCGAGAAGCTGCTTGGCGGTCTGGACAAATTCAACAATATTAAGATGATGTCCGACTCCGGTGCCCGTGGTTCCGATAAGCAGATCAAACAGCTTGCCGGTATGCGTGGTTTGATGGCGGATACCTCCGGTAGAACCATCGAGTTACCGATTAAGTCCAACCTTCGTGAAGGACTTGACGTATTGGAATACTTCATCTCCGCACATGGTGCTCGTAAGGGTCTATCCGATACCGCGCTCCGTACCGCTGACTCCGGTTACCTGACCCGTCGTCTGGTAGACGTTTCACAGGATTTAATTATTCGTGAAGTGGATTGCTGCGAGGGCCATGAAATTCCGGGTATGTGGATCAAGGCATTCACCGACGGTAAGGAAGTGATCGAAAGCTTAGAGGAGAGAATCACCGGAAGATATTCCTGTGAATCTATCTATGATGCTGATGGTAGTATGATTGTGAAAGCAAATCATATGATTACACCGAAACGTGCTGCTAAGATTATGGCAACCGGTGTTGATAAAGTTAAGATTCGTACCGTATTATCCTGTAAATCACATATCGGTGTCTGTGCGAAGTGTTATGGTGCCAACATGGCAACCGGCGAAGCAGTTCAGGTAGGCGAAGCAGTAGGTATCATCGCTGCTCAGTCCATCGGTGAGCCCGGTACCCAGCTGACCATGCGTACGTTCCACACCGGTGGTGTTGCAGGTGATGACATCACACAGGGTCTTCCCCGTGTCGAGGAGCTTTTCGAGGCCAGAAAACCGAAGGGTCTTGCAATCATTGCAGAGTTCGGCGGTGTGGTTACGATCAAGGATACGAAGAAGAAACGTGAAGTAATTATTACCAATAACGAGACCATGGAGTCCAAAGCATATTTAATCCCCTACGGTTCCAGAATTAAGGTTCAGGACAATGACGTTCTGGAGGCTGGTGATGAGCTGACAGAGGGTAGCGTAAATCCTCACGATATCTTAAAGATCAAGGGTATCCGTGCCGTACAGGATTATATGATCCAGGAGGTTCAGAGAGTTTACCGTTTACAGGGTGTTGAAATCAATGATAAGCATATCGAGGTTATTGTTCGTCAGATGCTGAAGAAGATTCGGATCGAGACCAACGGTGACACCAATTTCTTGCCCGGTACACTGATTGATATCCTTGAATTTGAGGATGAGAACGAGAGATTAATCGCAGAAGGCTTAGAGCCTGCAGACGGAAAACAGGTAATGCTTGGTATTACCAAGGCTTCCCTTGCGACTAACTCCTTCTTATCAGCAGCTTCCTTCCAGGAGACCACCAAGGTTCTTACCGAGGCAGCAATCAAGGGTAAGGTTGATCCGTTGATCGGTCTGAAGGAAAATGTTATCATCGGTAAGTTAATTCCTGCCGGAACCGGTATGAAGAGATATCGCTCCGTGAAGCTGGATACCGATACGATGGAAGAATATATGCTGTCCGAAGACATCGACGCTGAAGGCAATTATATGGATGAGTACGGCACCTTCGAGTACCAGGAAGATGGTTACAATGAAGGAGAGTACTACGATGAGGAAAGCGAAGAGTTCGAAGGGGAAGACGGAATTCCGGAAATCGTATACGACGAAGATAAGTACTCCAGTAAAAATGACTTTATGCAGAGAGAAGACGCTATTCCGGGAGTGGACGATGCCCATGTAAACTATGGCGAGAACACTCATAACGACGGCGACTGGACAGAGACTGAATTCAATCTGAAGGGTATCTCAGAAGACGATTACAGCGACGGTCTGTAAAGCTTAAACATTCGCTTGATACTTTAATCAATCATAAAAAGTCACATGCATTTGGTATGAGTGATATACCATCTGCATGTGACTTTTATTTATGGACATTATGATAGGTGAAATAGCTGTCTATTCCGTTTCTATTAGGATCTACGTTCTTTTCTTCTGCAGATCGCTTTCACAGCTTCATACCAGAATACGGATATGGCAGCGATTCCGAATACTTCAGCCAGTTCTGCGGCCGAGAGTGCAGTCAGACTCAGGATTCCGGAGAAAGGGGTATACATAATAATACACAAGCCGGCAAGAGTACCGGTAACTACGATCCAGAAGATACGATCCTTCGAAAGCAGTCTTATGCTTTGAAGCACGGAAGCTCTTTTGGAGCTATTCACAATCACCAGGAACAGATTAGATACCATCAGGATGGATAGCCCCATTGTTCTTGCCAAAGCACTTTCAGAGGGAGCAGTATGGAGTACCGTAAGGTAGGTCGAAAAGGATGCAGCAAAGATGACAAGACCCTGCAGGATGCTTTTAAATAAGGTACCCCTGGTTAGTATGTTCTCCTTGGGATCTCTGGGCTTTCGCTCCATGATATCCGCTTCGGCCGGCTGGCGCTCCAATACGATGGAGCAGGTTGGATCAATGATTAATTCCAATAATACTACATGAATGGGTAGCAGTAATAAATCCTTCGGTCCGATATTCAAAAAGGGAGCTAAAAGCGCTGAGAAGGCAATCGGAATATGGATGGTAAATACGTAACCTACGGCTTTTCTGATATTTTCATAAATTCTTCTGCCGTCATGGATGGTCTCTACAATCGTGGAGAAGTTATCATCCATCAGAACCAAATCCGCAGCCTCTCTGGATACCTCGGAACCACGTTTTCCCATTGCGATACCGATATCTGCGGATTTCAGAGCAGGTGCATCGTTGACACCGTCACCGGTCATGGCAACGATTTCGCCGTTTGCCTGAAAGGCTTTCACGATACGCATCTTATGTTCGGGAATAACGCGGGAGAAGATGCTGACGTCCTGGATATGGGCACGGAGTTCTTCGTCGCTCATCCGGTCGAGCTCTTCCCCGGTAATGATTTTATCGCTGTGCGGCATGCCGATTTGTTTGGCTATGGAGCTTGCGGTAACGCCACTGTCACCGGTAATCATAACTACGCGTACACCTGCTTTTACACAGTGCTTGATATCCTCCTTCACGGACTCTCTCGGCGGATCTGCAAGACCGATTAATCCGCAAAAGGTAAGCTCACAATCCGTGATAACGGCGGGAATTTCCTTCTCACTCGCAGGTTTCATGATACCGATACCGATGACACGAAGACCCTTTTTTGACAGTTCCAGAATTTTATCCTCTACCAGCTGCAACTTGGCAGGAGGCAGGTCGCATAGTCTGAGAAGCCGTTCCGGCGAGCCCTTGGCGGCAATCAGAAGTTCACCGTCATGGCGCCAGACATGCCCCATCATTTTTAATTCATTCGTAAAAGGATATTCGGTAATGAATTCGCCGCCGAACAGATGGGCTTCCGGTATTCCGAGCTTCTCACAATGTGCAAGCATGGCTTTTTCCATAGGATCGTAAGCATCTGTTTCACAGCCGAGACCCATGATTTCACATAAATCTTCTTCATCCTGGTTAATAGCCCAGGTTTCCTGGACTGTCATCTGATTCATGGTAATGGTACCTGTCTTATCGACGCATAGAACGGATACTGCACCCAGAGTTTCGACTTCGGGAAGTCTGCGCACCAGAGAATGCTTTTTGGCCAATCTCCATGCTCCCATGGATAAAAAGACGGTAAGAATGACCGGGAATTCCTCCGGGATCATCGCCATAGCAAGGGTGATTCCTGATAGAATACTTTCGATTATTCTGTCTACGATTTTGTGATCCGGAATATTGAAATAGGTTAATGCCATAACCAGCAGAAACAGAACTCCGGCAATAGCAGCACAGGTTTTTACGAGGGTACCGATTTGTTTTTGCATGGGGGACGGAGTCTCAACCGCGTTGATGATACCTAATCCGATCTTGCCGTATTCCGTGGCTGCTCCGATTTTATCAACCTTTACGATGGCGCTGCCCTGTGTTACAAGAGTCCCGGAATAACAGTAATCTTTTCTCCAGAAACCGTTCCATTCCTGGGTGGTGGTGTCATTTGCGGTGATCTTCCATACTCCTTCCGCTTCTCCTGTCAGAGTGGATTCATCCACGCAGAGATCATTGGCTTTCAGGATTTCTCCGTCGGCGGGGATCTTCACACCCTCCTTTATGATCATCAGATCGCCGGGAACCAGATCGATACTTGCAATTTCATGTTCCTTACTTTCCCGGATTACGGTGATATGCGGGGCAGATAGTTCCTTCAAAGCGTTGAGAGTCTGATCGGTCTTCCATTCCTGAATGACATCGATACTGATGACACCGACGACAAAGATCAGCATGATAATGCCGTCGCGCGGTTCCCCGAGAAGAAAATAAATGACTGCTGCAATCAGCAGTAGAAGGAACATCGGCTCACAGATGATCGTAAAGACCTTGTGGATAAAGCTCTCCTTCTTCTTGGAAGAAAGCTCGTTCTTGCCGTACTGTTCCGCTAGTTTTTTCGCCTGATCATTTGTCAGACCTTGAAAGGCGATGGTTTTTTGTTCTGTCATAACAGTTACCTCCAATATGTTTTGAATATTGATTTGATAGCTCTATGGCATTGCAAAATTCTGGTAATGTTCCAAAAAGGGTAAAAAAATACACCCATGAAACATTTACTGTCCCACAGATGCTGTATCTGTTGCCGTTGCCGGCCCGGCCCCATGAATAATTCATCGCCTGCTCAGTTTGTACCGTAGATTAATATGCAGTGCAAAGAGATAAATTAATTTTACAATAGATATTATACTCAGTCAAGAAGTATTTGGTGCTGCTCAATTAACAGGGATAACCATTGAATTACTTTAATTCTTCCTCCCGCCTCACATATTTCTTATTGTATCATAAAATAGTAGCATCAAACGGTATGGAGCAGAAGACTATGGATTATAATGACAACAATTATAACGAAACCCCATATAAGACCTTGGAGGAAGCGTTAAAATTAGTAAAGCAGGCAGTTCAGGGCGAACGCGAGGATGAATTGTTCTATGATTACCTGATCTCTGTAGCACCGACGCGGGAAGAAGAGAAAATCATCTCGGATATCAGAGATGATGAGAAGAAGCATAATCAGATGTTCCGGGAAATATATGCATATTATACCGGAAATGAGCTGCCGCGTGCCGGCCGCGAGAATTTTAAGGAACCGGAAAGCTACCTTGAGGGAGTGAGAAAGGCTTTTTTTGGTGAACTCTCGGCGATGGAGCGTTACAGGATTATCCGTGCAGGCCTTCCTTCCAGGTATTATCGGGACATGGTATTTGAGATCCTGACCGATGAGCTGAAGCATGCAGATAAGTACAATTATATACTCAATCTCAATACAGGGGATAGGAAGCAGGTTAATTCCATGCAATCAAGGAATTCTGGTCAGAACCGGAGCAATATGAATGAGGAGGAGAATAGCACGGATGAGAGTCAGAATATGACGCTGGATCAATTACTGGAATATATCGATCCAATTGTGCAGGAAGCTCTAAAGGAAGCAAAAGCAGGAACTGATTTGAAAAAGCTGTTTCAGAAATATATCCTGATCGGAATCTTAATCGGTAACGGTTACAGTGCGGAGCAGGGTACAGACCAGGTTAAGGCATGGGAAAGCTATATTTAGCTTGGAATAGTTATGATAGTGGAATAGAGTGAGGGTTGCTATAACAGACTGTCGGGGTGGTATTTCATCCCGGCAGTTTTTTGATTCCCAGGAAATTACACCCTATGAATTAAGAATTACTTCCTTTTTTCTTGACTTTTAGCAATTTATGGGTTATTGTAACTGTATTAACTGAATTAGTACAGTTGATATGATTGGAATTACACAGGAGAGATAACAATTTGACCGAATACTTAATAACCCTTTCATGGGAGAAGGGAGAGAACCTGTGATTATCATTGATTATAGGGATCATAGACCGATCTATGAGCAGATAGTAGAACGATTTAAGGATTTAATCCTAAAGGGTGCATTAGAACCGGACAGTCAGCTTCCATCCGTTCGAAATCTGGCAATGGAGCTATCCATCAACCCGAATACAATCCAAAGGGCCTACGCCGAGCTCGAACGGCAGGGATATATTTGTTCCGTAAAGGGGAAGGGAAATTTTATTGCCGCGGGCGACCAATTATTTCTGGAAAAGCAGGCGGAAATCTTTCAAAGGCTGGAACAATTGGTAAAGGAAGCAATCGGGATCAGGATTCCAAAGGAAAAAATAATCGCCGTCTTAGAGGATAGTTATAGGGAGGAGAGGGAAGATGATTGAAGCTATTAATGTCAGTAAGCAATTTGACGGTATTAAAGCCGTGGATCAGGTATCGGTAACCATCCGGGAGGGAAATGTATTCGGTCTGATCGGCACCAACGGTGCAGGAAAAAGTACCTTCCTGCGGATGCTCAGTGGTATCCTGAAGCCGGATCAGGGGTCAATTCAGATTGATGCTATGGAGGTATTTGAGAATGTTTCCGCGAAGATGCTTTTCTTCTATATCTCTGATGATCAGTTCTTTTTTAGTAATGCAACCCCGAAGGATATGAAGAATTTCTATAAAGGAATCTATAAAGATTTTGATTGTGCTCGTTTTGATACGATGATGAAGCAATTTGACTTGGATCAAAAGAGAAAGATCAATACCTTCTCAAAGGGAATGAAGAAACAGGTATCGGTTATCTGCAGTGTCTGTGCCAATACGAAATATATCTTCTGCGATGAGACCTTTGACGGATTAGATCCGGTTATGCGGCAGGCAGTCAAAAGCATCTTCATCAAGGAGATGGCAGAACGGAATATGACGACGATTATCGCTTCCCATAATCTGCGAGAGCTGGAGGATATCTGTGATCATGTGGGTGTTCTCCACAAGGGCGGTATTCTGCTATCCAAGGATCTCTTCGATATGAAATTAGGTGTTCAGAGAGTACAATGCGTCTTAAAGAACGGCGAGGAAGCGGAAAGAGTATTTGAAGGTCTGGAGCTGCTTAAGACGGAGCAGCGTGGAAGTCTGCTTACGATTACGGTCAGGGGGACCTACGAAGAGATAGCGGGACGGCTTGCAAAGGTTGAACCGATCTATTCTGAGATACTCCCTCTGACATTGGAGGAATTATTCATCTGCGAGACGGAGGTGGTCGGTTATGACATCAAGAAGCTTATTTATTAATCTTCAGAAGGAAGATTTAAAAAGACGAATATGGACGATTGCCCTTCTGGTGCTGGTATTCTTCCTGGTACTGCCGGTCATGAATGCACTGAACTTAGAAAGCATTAACGATCAGCAGACACTGGAACAGGTCAATGACGCAATCATTACTATGATCGGACCCATGCATTCCGGTGTGGCTTTTGTAACTGTCATGGCAGCGATTATCTGCGGTATAAGTGGATTCTATTATCTGCATTCTAAGAAGCGGGTTGATTTTTATCACAGTACTCCGGTAAAAAGGGGAACTTTATTTGCTGTGAGTTATATTAATGGCTTTTTGATCTACTTTGTTGCCTATATCCTTAATCTGATCTTAAGCTTTGCAGTTCTTTCGGCGAATGGCTATCTATGCAGGGAGATATTCCTGGCAGCCATGACTGCGGTGCTGATTAACAGTATCTATTACTGTATGATTTATACCGTTGTTGTCATAGCAGTCATGCTGACCGGTAATTTTGTAGTCAGCTGCCTGGGGAGTGCTGTACTGCTGCTTTATGGCCCAACGCTAGTGCTGGTGAAGGAGGAGTATTTCCGCGAGTTCTTTGTTACCTATTATCCTGAGGTCCGCTTACAGAATGGTTTGAAATTCTTGTCGCCGATCTGGACCTATCTGGGGGTAAATGATAGGTGGTCCAGAGGAGAAAGCCTTCTTCCGTCGATCGTAACAGCTGTCATTGTAACAGCAGCATTGATTGCATTTGCGCTGTTTCTCTATCTAAAGAGACCATCTGAGGCTGCCGGAAAAGCCATGGCCTTCGGGATATCGAAGCCTATGATTAAGTTTCTGCTGGTAATCTTATTGTCCCTGGGCGGTGGGGCCTTATTCTTCAATATTACTCATAATAATGACGGCTGGTTTATCTTCGGAATTGCATTTGCATTGCTGGTATCCCATGCC
>JAEZLY010000289.1 GCA_023414985.1 Bacillota bacterium
GAACAAGGGGAGGGCAGCTATGTGGCAGAACTAACGGTTGATTTAGAGGAGCAGCCGGAACAAGGTGGTGAGAGAGAATCTTCTTCAGAGGACTTATCAGTTACAGTAAAGGAACGTGAATATACGGAGGAAGAGGTTGCCTCCATTCTGGAAGACACAGCGAGGTATCTGCAAAAGGCTGTTCTTGGAAAGAATACATCTCCCTACAGCTTGCGGGAGCCATTGAATTTCATTACAACCATACCGGGAAGAACCGTTACGATCGAATGGACGTCTGAGAATTATGAGCTCATTCATAGTGACGGCTCTCTGGGAAATATAGCTCTTACAAAGGCAGTGCCGGTATCAGTGACTGCTACGATAAGCTGCCAGAAGCGGATCAAGGACTTGAGTCTGGATTTTATCGTGCTGCCGGCAGTGAAAGTACCCACCGCGAAAGACTCAGGGAAGCTGGAAGAAGAGGTTCTGAAAGCCTCGGATCAATCTTCGGAACAAAAACGTCTGGAGCTTCCCACAGAATGGAATCATTATCGGCTGCACTGGGCAGATCAGAAAGATTATACTGGGCTTCAAATTCTACTGTTTGGTATCGTTATGGCTTTTCTTTTGTGGAGGATGATGGATCAGGAGCTTGAGCGGAGGATGAAGCTGAGAAAAGAACAGATGCTGGTGGATTATCCGGAGATTATCAATAAATTTACGTTACTGGTGAATGCGGGGATGACAATCAGACAGGCCTGGTTTCGGATATCGGAGGATTACAGGATAGCAAAATCAGATCCTTCTTCCGGTAGACCGTCCACCAAGCGCTATGCTTATGAAGAGATGTTGGCCACTGCCAATGAACTACGGCTCGGGGTATCAGAGACGACAGCGTATGAGCAGTATGGAAGAAGAACCGGATTAATCCCTTACATAAAATTCGGATCCTTGATCACTCAGAATCTGAAAAAAGGAAATAAAGGATTTACTGATTTATTAAAGCAGGAAGCAGCGGAAGCCTTTGAGGAGAGGAAAGAAACTGCAAAGAGGCTGGGGGAGGAAGCGGGCACAAAGCTTTTGATGCCGATGATGCTCATGCTTCTTATTGTTTTCATGATCATACTCATACCTGCATTTCTCTCTTTTCGGATTTAAATAAGGAGGGGAGAAGCCGAACGATGGACGATCAAGGAAGGAAAAGAAGAAAGGAGAACTGCCTTTGTGGCAGAAGTCGAAGATGAAAGAAAGAGCAAAGAGGTTGTATTGGAGTATGGTTACGACCAGGCTGGATGGAGTAGGCGTGGTAGAAATCATATTAATTCTGGTCATTATTATCGGTCTTGTGTTGATCTTCCGACAGCAAATTGTTCGGATTATATCGGAAGCATTTGCCTCCATTAATGAGAATTCCAGCGGTGTATCGGCAGACATCACACTTGCCCCGAAGCAGTAAGGATGAGTACGTATAAAGCAGGGGGATGGGAGGTGAGGGGCATGGCGGGGGCTTACAGAAGAACAGAAAAGGCAACAATAACAGTATATTTGTCCCTGATATTACTGCTGCTGTTATCCTTAATCTGTACCGTGATTGAAGGGGCGAGATTGAATACCGCAGGAGTGTTTGCGAAACGAACGCTGTCCACCTCCACTGATTCTGTCTTAGCTGATTATTACGGTCCGTTGTGGAAGGAGTATCATCTCTTCGGATATGACGCGGGAGAAGGCGGAACGGAAGAGAAAGCAGACAGGATGGAGGAAGCACTCGCTGATTATATGTCCTATACTCTGACACCGGGAAAAGATTTGTCACCGGAACAGAGGAAAGGGAAGCTGGATCTTTTGGGAGTATCTTTAGATTCTGTGGAGGTTCAGGAGCAGACGAGGCAGATGGATTATCAAGGAGAACTCTTAATCAATGAGGCGGTCAGCTATATGAAGTATGATATGGCAGCAGACGGATTGGAGGCCTTTTTGAATAAACTCTCACTATTGCAGACTCCGAAAAAAGTCAGCGCCGTATATGAGAAAAAATTGAAAGCGGAAGAGAAGCTGGCAGAAACAGACAGAAATGTATTAAAGCTGATGGAGCTTTTCGATGGGCTCCGGACCTCAAGAAAAGGATTAAAACTTGATAAAAAAGGTAAGCTCCAGATCAACGATTATTTTATAAAAATGTTGTATACCGGTACAGTAACTGCGGATGCGGTAGCCATAAATAATGAAAGTGTTTTTCGGGAGGTAAAGGAACATTACAGTAATCCGGCCGGGGCGATTACCGTGGCAAAGCAACACCTAACGGAGCTGCAGGAGATAGCACAACAGATAAAGGAATTGGGGGAGGCCATACAGAGTTACACGAACCAATTATCAGATACACAGGCACAGCTTGAGAAGATCGGAGACGGGAAGGAGCTATCCGGTGAAGAGAAGAAGCAGGCCAGTGAGATTAGTCAGGCCATAGAAGGACTACAGGAAACAGGAAGCAGCCTGTTGTCTGAGCAGGAGGAACTTATGTCCCGGAAACAGGGTCTAATCGAATCGGTAAGTGCGGAGTGTCGATCACTTGAAACCGTATTTGATCAAATCCTGCCTCTGCTTCGGGAGGCAGAGGTCATTATCGGAAGAATTACAAATGATGCTTCTTTAGCTCGACCGATCATCGAGGAATACGAAAAACAATTGCTTGGAGAGAAAGACAGCCTTGGAGAGGATTTATTCGGGGAATTGTCGGAAAACCTCCAACAAATGAAGGAATATACCGATGTGCAGGGAGAATATACGGCCTATTCCGCAATGAAGGGTATCCTCGAAGAGAATCGTAAAATTCTTCTTAAGGGTATTCCTCTTCTGAAACAATGTAAATCAGACCTAAAGGAAGAGAACTATTCTTCCTGTATCACCCTTCTTGATTCCCTGCAGGGACAGCTAAAGGAATATCATGTAACGGAGCTTTCGCTGGATTACAGTACTCTGGTGATGGAGAAAACGAAAACAGAGGATCCGATTGGAGCGGTAAATGATTTAATGAAAAACAGCCTGACCTCACTGGTGATTGATCCGGAAACCATATCGGAGTACAAGCTATCCGGTGACCGGCTTCCCTCCAGAGAGGCGGAATTACTGATGCAGGATACGGGGACCGGAGTTGCGATTACGGATTTTATTGCGAGATTTGCAGCCGATGGATATACAGCAGGAATGCAGGATCTATTCAGACGCTTTTCCGATTCAGACAGTGTTTTGGAAATGCTGAGTAATGAACTTAATAAGGCTTCCGAACAGCTGCTATTCCGGGAGTATCTGAAGGAGCAGTTTGAAAGTTATCCTTTCGACAGGGATGAGTTAACAAAAAGGAAACCGGCGGCATTACTCTATGAGCAAGAATATCTGTTATACGGAAGGACTGCTGATCGGGAGAATCTATCCTCAGTGGTGGAGAAGCTGATATTTCTTCGGATGATGATGGACTTCGTAACCCTTCTCAGAGATCCGGTACGCATGGAGGAAGCACTGGCGGCAGCGACAGCTCTGGTTGGGTTCACCGGATTCCCGGTCTTAATCAGTATCACAAAGACAGTTATTCTGCTGGTATGGGCATTTGCGGAGGCATTAACAGATGTCTGTGCCCTGATGCAGGGGCTGGAGGTTCCGATCATAAAAAAATCCATCATGCTCACGCTCCCAGAGATGCTTCTTCTAAACCGGAATTACCTGCAATCCAAGGTACAAGGCATGGAGAAGAGTAAACCGGCCTTTTCCTATCGGAACTATCTTCAGCTTTTCCTATTGCTTAAGCAAAAGGAGGAGCTGGCATATCATTCCATGGATCTCATCCAGGAGAATATTAATCTTCGCTATGAAGAGGAATTCTATTTTGATAATTGTTTGTATGGCTTTCGGGCAAAGGCTGAATTCTCAGCCGGTACAAAGTTTCTTGCGATACCGGTGATCAGAAGCTATCTGAAGCATTCGGTGAAAGGATGGCGCTTTCAATTCCAAACCGAAAACAGCTATTGAAGATACTGCTATACCATGTATATCTATGACGGGCCGGGATGTCCGCTCTTCCTTCATTTCTGTAACCGAAATAATCAAAAAGAAAACTCTCTCCAAGAAATCATTTGCCGGATAAAACAAAGCATTATTATCAGAAGAACGGACATCCCAGCCCATCAGGAGGTTATGATGCAGAAAGTAAGAATGAGAAAATTGCTTTGGACGGAGCGAAGCAAAGAAGGTTCCATCACAGTAGAAGCTGCTTTTGTGGTTCCTCTCTTCCTATACTTTATCCTTGCGTTCCTGTATTTCATACAGATCTATATGCTTCAGGAGTATATCCAATCTGCGATTACCGGAATGGGTCTTGATTTTGCTAAAACAGCCTATGTTTATGAGGATTTTACCGGAGTAACAGATGCGATGAACTTTGATGCTACTGTTTTTGGAGAAGAGTTGGAAATCGGATTGGGGGATTTTGCTGGGGCATTTGTGGATCAGACAGTCTTGAAAACGGTATCCACTCCTCTACTGAATACGGACTTTATCAATCATTCCTGCATCAGGAACGGATTTCAGGGGATCAGCTTTGAAGCTTCCTCCATACTGAAAGAGGAAGGCTGTATCGATATTGTTGTAAGCTATCAGGTAATACCCCCGCTTAGGCTTTTACCAATACAAAGCATGAAGCTTCTGCAAAGAGTGCGACTCCGTGGATGGACCGGGCGAGAGGTTGCGGCAACCTATTCCCTGACAGAAGAAGAGGGTGAGCAGGAGAGAGTCTATGTAACCGAGACGGGGAAGGTTTATCATAAAAGCGCTTCCTGTTCCCACATTCATCTCTCTATTCAGGCGGTCAATGGGATTCCAGACAGTCGTCGTAACAGCAGCGGAGGAAAATATTATCCTTGCAAAGAATGCTGTAAGGGGAAAGAGGATCCGTCGGGAATGTTCTTTATTACGGAGGATGGCAGCAGCTATCATACCGACAGAAGCTGTTCGGCACTAAAACGGACAGTAAGGCAGATACCGATTTCTGAGGTTGGCAGCAGGACACCCTGCAAAAGATGCTGGAAGGATAAGAGCCCGGAATAGGAATCAAATCTAGAAACAATAAATAGATACAAACAATGAAATATTAGAAATCAGGAGGAAATTATGTCTGAATGGATTGTTAGGATTATTCTTGGAGCGCTTCTGTTGTTCTGCGGGGTGCAGGATCTGCTGTATAAACGGATCACCCTGTGGCTGATTGGGGTAAGCGCCTTGGCAGTCCTTGCCTGTCTTCCTTTTTGCACCAATTTGTCCTTTACCGAGCGTCTCGGGGGCTGTGCGTTGGGATTTGGTGTGATCCTTCTTAGTAAGGTAACAGGAGGAAAGATTGGATTGGGGGACGGAATCTTACTATGTGTCACGGGCCTGGGTCTTGGTTTTTGGACAAATACGGAGCTTTTTGGTCTGGCATTATTCCTTGCAGCTGTATTATCCATCCTCCTTTTGATCCTTCGATTGGTAGATCGGAAGAAAAATATACCGTTTGTCCCCTTCCTGCTTGCCGGATATGTGATTTTATTAGTGGTATCCAAAGGAAATATCAGTTGAAGGTGACAGATATATCGTACGTGGGAGGGCAGCTTGAGAGTAAATATAGAATCGGATAGAGTGCATGACAGGGTTAAAACTTTTCCTGTATGCAGCAGGGAGATGAAAAAGAAAGGGAGACGCAGGGTCAATGGAGATGCAGGGGGCAGCCTCACAGTAGAAGCAGCCTTTGTACTGCCAATGGTCCTTATGCTCACCTTTGCCTTGATTTATCTCTCCTTTTACCTGCATGATCTGTGCAGAATACGGGGAATTACTAACGGAACCCTGCATCAAGCTGCACTGGCATATAAGCATGAGGTCAGCCTGGAGACCGGTGATATTCATTATGAAGAGCTGAACGAACGAGGGATTTTTTATAGAATTACGGACAGTAGTGAGCAGGAAGAAAAGGCGATGAATTATCATATCATAAACGAACTATCGGAGGGCCTTTTATTATCCAGGATAACAGCAGTGGATTCCGAAGTAAGGACATTATCTCTGTCCGTATCCGTGCAGGTGAAAACAATCGTAATACTACCCATTTTCGGAAGGCTGTTTGAGAATTTTACCTATACAAAAATAACAGGAAGCTATCCGCTTCATGATCCTGCCGAGACAGTACGCGCCTGCGAAGTAATATTACATACAGGCGCCCAGATCAAGGGAGCAGAGCAATTAAAGAACAGGTTACAGGAGCTACTTCCTGCAGAGTGAATGGATTAACAGAGGAGTAGGATCAGAGGGGAGGAAGTTAAGTGGAGGTGGAATACAGGAAGGATCTCAGACACAATTATATGGTAATCAC
>JAEZLY010000296.1 GCA_023414985.1 Bacillota bacterium
GGCAAGAGCCAGTCTCGTGTCAGAAACCCGGATTACTGTTCCTTCCTTAGGAAGCTCTGTGTCCTTCTCAATGATCACTGCTGCCGCACCTTTCGCGATTGCTTCCACCGCAAAGCTGTGTCCGTCATAAACTGCACCGGAGATACAGACAAAGACGCAGCCCGGTACCACCTTTCGTGAGTCATAAACCAGTTCTGTCACTTCCTGATCCGCATTGCCCTGCAGGCATGTATATTCCAGTTTTTCCAACATATTTAACAAATTCATAGATAGTCCTCCTTGTACTCAGATGCGCACCGGCAAGTTTTCGAGCCGGTTATCTGTAGCTGTCACAAAATATAGAAACCAGTTTTTAACCTCAGCTTAATCAGTAAATAGCTCACCCCTAATTATAGCTTTTTTTCCACCTATTTGTAAAGAAAAAGATGGGATAAGAAGCTGTCCGCTGCCTTATCCCACCGATTATGTACTTAACACTATTCTTCCCGAAGAGGTATCTTATTTATTCCATCTGTTATAAAAGTAGCTCTCCTTCCAGATAAGTAACCGCTTTCCCGCTGATCAGAACACGATCTCCCAAATCCTTGCATTTGAGATACCCTCCTCGCCTGGACAGCTGTCTGGCCGTCAATTCCTTCTTTGACAGACGTTCACTCCAGAAAGGAATCAATTCCGTATGTGAGGAGCCGGTGACCGGGTCCTCGGGAATTCCGAAGTTCGGGATAAAGAAGCGGGACACAAAATCACAATCGGAACCCGGAGCAGTCACAATGACTGCAAATATCTCTTTCAGCTTTCCAAGCAGCGAAAAGTCCGGCTTCATCGAAGCTACGGTCTCCTCACTGTCAACAACCGCCAGCAGATCCCTGGAATGATAGGTCTCCAATACCTTGACGCCAAGTGCCTCTTCCAACAGCTCAGGTAGTTCACAGACGTCGGGCTTTCGGGAAGGAAAATCCATCGTATAATACTCTCCATCCCTGGTTACCGTCAATACTCCGCTTAAGGTATGGAACTCCACCTTCTGCATCAATGGATCAACATAATTCATCAGGATGTGGGCACTGCCGAGGGTCGCATGTCCGCAAAGGTCGATTTCAGCCTCGGGTGTAAACCACCGAAGATCATAATAACCTTCCCTCTTTAGGAGAAAGGCTGTCTCAGAGAGATTATTCTCAAATGCAATTTTCTGCATCAGAGTATCTTCTGCCTGCCGATCCAGAAGACAAATTCCAGCGGGGTTACCCCCGAAGGGCTGCTCCGAAAAAGCATCAACAACATAGTATTTCATCTTTGCCTCCTTTGGCGTATCAAACCCACCTCCTGTATCTTATGCAGCAGGAGGAGGTTCCGTCACGCCGATTTATTTATAGGAAACTTTAACATATGGAAGAAATCGGCACAACTTGAAATTTGTATGCCCAACAATAAATTTTAATATTTGGCACTTTATCGATCCTACAAAAAAAATCGGTACAGCATGGGCTTCACTTAGCCAAGCTCTACGAGCGGAAGCTTTGAGAGTCTTGCGGTAATGATTTGAGCCGTCAGGTTAATCCAGCCATCACATTGATTTAAGATAATGGCATCCTGGGTGACAACATTATCGAGTCTCTGTAATATCACATCCGCATTGTCCACCAGCTCAACTCTCGTCTGAAAGGGGAATGGGTTCAGTTCCTCCTGTAGCTTCTGCTTCAGCCTCCCGGAATTGGATACCGGTGCATCCAGATAGAAGACTGCTTCTTCACAGCCTAAGTTCTCTAATTCTTCTCCGATTAAGCGGATTGCCTCTTCTGTCTTATCAATGATACGATAGGTGCCGCGAAGTCCCGCCAGATCACGGATGGTCTTGTCCATACAGTGAATCAGGGTAGAATTCGAGAGTGCAACCTCGAGCGTGATGATTACATTAAATCCATCGAGAAACACCTGCTTCGATGCACCGAGCCGGGTAATCCGTTTCTTTTCTCGAAGTTCCAACACCTCTTTTACAGCAGTTGCCCTGACGATTGCCAGTCGCTGCCGTTCCGAAAGCCTAAAGTGGTTCCCGACAAAGGTAGAAGCCGGATTAATCTTGTAGCCCTGTTCCAGAAGATACAGGATATCCTTCTGTGCTCTTCGCAGCAGGGTGACACTTTCTGTATTAAATTCCTTCTCATCCGTGGGGACGAAGCCCCTTCTGCATTCTGACATTGGTTTCTCCTAATCCGGCTTTCGATTAAAATGCTTCTTTACTCCATACCTATTGATATCATTTCAGTATATCCTATTTTACGATAATCTTATTAATATTTTTTTATGGATTTAATTTTCCGACGACCTAATCCAGCTCTTGATCGCAGCTTTTCTTCCATCCGTCTTAATCTGGATTGCCCCAACCTCATAGGTAATAAAAATCCTGCTGTCCACCTTTTCCAGTCTTTCGAGCAGTTCCGGGTGAGGATGTCCGTATCGGTTCTTTCTTCCGCAGGAAATCAGGGACAGCTCCGGTTTGATCAAATCCAAGAATTCCTCCGTGGTGGAATACTTTGACCCGTGATGGGCCACCTTCAGGACATCATAGTCTGTTGCCGGTGTAATCCCGTATTTCTTATTATAATAGCCCTCCGAGAGATACTCTTTTATCTTTTCTTCCCCCTCCGCCTCCAAATCTCCGGTCAACAGCATATCAAAGGAACCATAACTTAAACTCAGTACTGAAGAATAAGAGTTCGCAGTGGAAAATATTTCATTGGCGAAGGGATGCAGGCAGTATACCTTTAATGGTTCTGTATGGAAGGTATCACCTTCCCGGATATAGTATACCTCTATTTTCTTTTCCCTGGCCAATGTCTCCAATGCGATATAATTCTCGTCCTTCTGAGATATTTTGGGAAGAATTATTTTGTCAATCCGAAACCGCTCCTCATCCATCAGCTCCTTCAGTCCACTGACATGATCCTCATCGCAATGGGTAACGATTGCATAATCCAACCGGCTGACGCCCTGGAATTTCAGAAAAGGCAGCAACCGGTAGGTTCCTACCTTACTGATATCGGAGCTGCCGCCATCGATCAGATAATTGTTACTACCCGTTTCCATATAGATAGCTTCTCCCTGTCCCACTTCCAGCATCGTGATCTCCAGACCCCTGTGATAATGCGGCAGAAAGAGCAGAAGAAAGCCGACAATAGGATACAGGAGCAGCTTCTTCTGTGCGCTGTATTTACTACGATATAGAAACAGCAGCAACAGGCAGACACAGCAAAGCAGCACCAGACTTCCCGGTCTGCCGACCGTGATCAGACTGTCCGGAAGCTGTGCATTCACCCGGCAGATTCCTTCATATAGCTTTAGGATATAATTTGACCCTCCGATCAGAAAGGTTCCAAGTGGTAACCAGAGTAGGCCTGCTACACCGGCCACCAGCGAGGATAGGGTTAAAATCGTGATAAAGGGAAGAATCAGTAGATTCGTAAGAATACCGTAGGTGGGGAACTGATAATAGAAATAAAGAACTGCCGGAGTGGTAGCGAGCGTCGCACTCACACTGACGAGAAGACCGTCCAATATCTTACTCTTTACAGGAAAGATGCTCTTCAGTGCAGGGAAAATCATCACTATCCCAAGTACCGCGAAGTAGGATAATAAGAAACCGACAGAAAAAAGCTGCAATGGATTCTGAAGCAGGATGAGCAGCGCACTGAGCGCCATGGCGGAAAGGATGTCGTAGGTCTTCCCGATCAGATTGGCTAGAAGGGATAGAACCATCATGACAATGGCACGATTGGTAGACACGCTGAAGTTCGTCAGCACACCATAGCTATAGAGAAAGGCTATCGTAAGGAAGGTGGAGGCCATTGGCCGTAGCCTGCATTTCTTTAACAGCCAGAAGATTCCCATTCCGATTAGTGACACATGCAGACCCGATATCGCAAGAATATGGGAAATCCCGTTGATCTGATAAAGCTCCTTTAGCTCATTTTCGAGCAGATACTTCTCTCCAAGCAGCATGGCAATCAGGACACCTGCTTCTTTATCTCCCAGAATGGTATCATATACCCGGATCAGGCGGCATTTAATCTGACTGAGTGTTTCTCGGTACATCGAATAGCTTGGATCAGTGATTATGATTTTCTCCGCAATTGCTTTGAAATCAATATTCTCAATCTGATAATAGAGCTGTTCGTCAAATTGTCCAGGATTGGATGCTTTCTTAAATTTGTTCAGAGAACCTTTCAGAAGAATCTGATTTCCGATTTGATAGATTTGATCATCAGATGTGTAAGCCAGAACAGCTTCACAAGGATAGCTTTCCTTCTGTGACAGAGAGACTGTCACATCTTTCAAATAAATTGCTCGACCGGTGGCTTTCTTGACAACCATGGTAATTCGTCCGGTCAATTCACAGGGTGTTTCCTGTACAAAGGCTTTCATTAATCCGGGTTGCTGCAGCTGGGCCTTCATGGCTAATACCCCCAACAGAAAAAGGACTGGCAGACACCAGAGAAAACGATCTCTTGCAGCGATGTACCGGCTCTTCAGCCGGTACATCAGCAAATATATGATCAAATAGCTGCATAAGAACATTCCGATGATCAGCCATACAGCAGCCGAATACCAGACCAGGAGCAGTCCCGTCAGAT
>JAEZLY010000140.1 GCA_023414985.1 Bacillota bacterium
CATTTCCCATGGACCAGATCAGAATACAGGGATGATTCTTATCCCTATGTACATTCCGCTGCTCGCGGTCCAAGATAATTGCATCTGATATTTCGTTCTTTGCAATATCACTGTAAGTATATTCATAGGAGCCGGAATAGAAGTTGACAGCTCCGTGTGTCTCTACATCAGCTTCTCCGATCACATAAAAACCATACTCGTCACAAAGCTCTGTAAACCAGGGGGCATTCGGATAATGACTGGTTCGGATGGCATTAATATTATGCTGTTTCATCAGGGCAAGATCCTTCAAAGCTTGTTCCCTGCTTATGGTATAGCCGGTAACCGGATCACTGTCATGACGGTTAACACCTTTCAGCTTGATGGGAGTATTATTTAGCAGGAGGACGCTGTCTTTGATCTCAACCTTTCGGATCCCTACCTTTTGCAGGAGGACTTCTTCTTCAGTGCGCAGTGTGAGTGTATACAGATGCGGTGTTTCAGCACTCCACAGCAGAGGTTGGCTCACGGTAAACTCCACATGACAGTCTTCTGCTAACTTCTCACAAAGGAGCTGATCCGCAAGGTAAAGCTGGACTTTCACCGGAATAGGATTATTTAGATATTCTAAGCTGACAGCAACCACTGCTTTGCTGTGATCCTCATCCAAGCCTGTTTTTACAAAGTAATCTCGGATATGCTCCCTGGCGCGGGTGATGAGCGCCACATCGCGGAAAATACCGGACATACGGAATTTATCCTGATCCTCATAATAGCTGCCGACACACCACTTCATTACCAGTACAGCCAATGTGTTTTCACCCACCTTCAGATACTTAGTAACGTCAAATTCGCTGGTGGAATGGGATACCTGACTGAAACCGATGAAGGCTCCGTTCACCCAGACATAAAAGCAGGAATCGACACCCTCGAAGTTTAGGTAATTCAGCTGCGTTATCTGAGCTTCCGTGACATCAAAATGATGGATATAACAGCCGCAGGGATTATTCTCCTCAGGAACATAGGGTAGATCATAAGGGAAGGGGTAGTTGACATTCGTATACTGATGTCTGTCATAACCGTGGTTCTGCCAACAGCTGGGAACCGGGATGAAATCAAAGCCGCTTGAATCAAAGGAGGGATCATAGAAATCATCCTCTACCTCATAGCGGTTGGGATAGAACCGAAACCTCCAGAGGCCATTCAAGGAATGGCTTCTGCTGTCTTCGGTACCGTCAGGATACCGGGGCACATAGTAGGCACGGTTCGGCATTGTGCCGACATGCAGATTCGTGGTATCTTCATAATATTTTGGTAATTTCATAAGGAACCGACACCTTTCTTAAATCTATTTTTATGAGATTCATTCTATCATTAAGCCAGGATTATGCTATACTCAAACTTGCCTGATATATGGACAAAATAATATTTTTCTGATAATATGATTGAGTAAAACAGGCATATGTACGGATAAATACCATTACAAAATTGAATTATATATTTTTATTTAATCGAAAAGGAGAGTTGGGATGCTGAATTATTCGGGATATTATAACCAGAGCGATGATGATCTTCCGAATGACAGTACGGAGCTGTTCGTCAAAAGCTGCGGTCATTACAAACTGCTTCAGCTGGAGAAATTTCAGACCCGGAGACCGCAGGGTAGAAGGGATTATCAATTATTATATGTAGCAGAAGGAATGGCTCATTTTTTCATTGATGATCATTGCTATGATGTCGGAAAAGGGGGCATATTGATCTACCGCCCGAGTTTACCCCAGGATTATTATTACATTCTTTCTGAGAAGCCGGATATTTTTTGGATCCATTTTACGGGAAGCGGTGTGGAAGCACTTCTGACAGAGTTGGGTTTGCAATCGGAACAGCCGTTGCTGCTTCAGGCAAGGGAGGAATTGCCGGAGCTTTTTGAGAAAATCATCATGGAACTCCGCCTCGACCGATTGCAGAGAAAAGAGATGACCGAAGCCTACTTAAGGCAGCTCTTCATTACGATTGCACGCCTCAACCAGAACTCTGACAAAGAAAAACAGGGGTACCATTCCATGTTCGATACGGTGATCAATCAATTTCATCATGAGTATCAGAAGGAAATCAATATAGCGGAATATGCGAGACGGAACCATATCAGCTGTTCCTGGTTTATCAGGGAGTTCAGAAAGTACACAGGATCTTCCCCCAAGCAGTATATCACAAACCTGCGACTACAGCATGCCAAGGAACTTTTGAATAACCATTCCCTGTCTGTCAGTGATATCGCAACGTTGGTTGGTTATGAGGACCAGCTTTATTTCAGCCGTATCTTCCGCAAATATACCGGGACATCTCCCAGCGAATACAGGGCAAAGAATCTCGGTTGACGGAAATTGGTTAATAATAAACTGTATGGGATCTAAAAAATACTTAAGAAGTACTCTAAAGCAAAATCATGAAAAACCTAGAGAAAAAACTAGAGAGAAGACTTAAGAGAAAACTTGAGAAAGTTCTGCAAAGTACTTGATAAAACACATGAAAAACTTAGAAGAGTAATCAGAGAAGTACTTAAGAATAGTGCTAATAAAGAATATTTAAGCATAATAAGTAAATGTTATCTGGAGATATTTCATCTGGTTATTATGTATTAATCCTGATCCAATATAGAGAACAGGTTACCTGCCATCACATCGTCCCTAGAATGAAATGATAAGCGGTGAAATAGAAAGGAGTACGTTCGCTCCCAAGGCATTAAGCCTTGGATAGCGAACGTACTCCTTCGGTATGTTACGATATATATTTTTTAGCCAACTGTAGATAAATCCCATTCCTCATAAATCTT
>JAEZLY010000173.1 GCA_023414985.1 Bacillota bacterium
CATCTGCACCTATCATGAATCCATTATTCTTCTCGAACTTCATGAATTTACACATGGAGATTGCCCTATCCCGATCCACTCCTCCGTCGTTCAGCACCAGGACGCAATGTCTTTGCGTATAGCCGTAATTCGGTCCGTGCATTCCCTCCTCCAGCTCATATCCAATCGATATAATCTGAGGCGTCTCCCAGACCTTCACGGCACCCTCCAGGGCTACCCCATATAAGGCCCCTGCTCCTGTAAATACGATGCAGTCTGCCTGCAGCATATTTCTTCTGTCCTTATCCAGCCATGCCATAGTCTTCTCAATTACCGGTGCGATATTGGCCACAGCCCTTTTCGCCTGACCGATATATTCCTGCTCGATATCTTTTTTTAAAAATCCGTTCCTTCTGCCCAACTCCATCCCCAAAAGCATGATGGTAAGCACTGTGGTACTGTAGCCGATGGTCCGCATCGGATATTCTTCCCTGCCGCAGCCCATATCGATATAAGCACCGGCTCCCTGCGCAGCCGGGGTAGTGGAAGCTTCTGATATTGCCGCAGTCATCCAACCATTTTCTTCTGCCAGGTTAAGAGCCTTTAAAGTAAGCTTTGATGTGCCTGTTTGGGATATAAAGAGATACAGCGCCTCTTTGTTTCTATAGGATACACTGTTGATAAATTCGTTGGGTGTAACCACAGTAACCCTCACCCCTGAAGCCTGTTCTGTCAAATATCTTGCAGTAATGGCTGAAGTATTCGAGGTACCGGAACCCACCAGAACCAATTCGTCCGTATTTATCAGTCTTTCTCCGTATTTTTGAAAAACCCCGGAAAAGGTTTCTTCCCTTTTCTCCAGGATTGCTTCCAAAAGTGACGGAACACGTTTAATACAATCCAACAAACTAACCATATTACGATCTCCTGTCTTTGGTCATTCGATTTAATTCCTACAGAGCTTATCCTAATATTGGAATACCAGTCCTGACAAATCTCGGTCAGGATCATAGCATTTCATTGCAAATAGAACAGCTCCCTCTTCCGGTGAAAATCTCGGTCTTAAAAGCTGTCCTCCAATTTGCTCTACTTCCTTCGCCAAAGGCTGTAAAATACAATCGCCGGATTGAAACAACCCTCCTGAATAGGAAACCTTAAAGCAACTGTCACACAAATCGAGTTTTTTTGCCACAGCATGAATAGCTAAGGCCAGTTCCTTCGCTGCCTCCCGATAAAGCTCTGCGGCAGTAGTATCCCCAAGCTCATATGCCTTCTGAAGAAGTATCTGAATTTTTGCCGTCTCCGATCCTTGATGAGCAAGCTCATGATTTAACCTGTGGATAAACAGCAGGTCCTCATCGATGGTAAAATGCTCCCGGAACAGATCATAGATCTGTGTTCTGGGCAATCTGCCATCAGCCTGCTTTGCATAAATTCCTATGGTCTTTGCTCCCAGCCAGGTACAGGAGCCCTCATCACAGTATGCCCCCCAGCCACTGGCCCTGGCTGCAATTCCCTTCTGATTCACGCCGTAGCAGATGGAACCCGTTCCGGCCACAATATTGATGCCTGGCTCCATTGCCAAAGAACCGGACCAGCCAAGATAACAGTCACATTCGCAGCATACTTTTCCTTTGCCGACAACTTCCTCACAAACTCTTGTGATATCTTCTTCGCTACCGTCAGCCTCTCCATATCCCGGGAATCCAAAGGCTGCAAAGGTGATATCATCCTTCTTGATATTGGCATAAGAGGAAATCTTCTCTATCCCTTCCTCCAATAATTTCTTCAGTCCGGCAGTACCGTTGGAAAAAAAATCTCCGCTGCCACTGACATACCTGGCTAATATAGTTCCATTTTCGTCTGATAGCAGGAAGGCTGTTTTTGTCCCACCTGCATCCACTCCCAAAAAAATCATAGCATTCTTATCCTACCTTTATCTTTTCTGAATTGTACTGCTGCTGCCAGAATTAATACAGGTCAGCCAGCAGCCTGATAAAATGCCCTGCCGTAGTCATCCAAATCTCTTTATAGGTGGCATTATTCGCCATTGGCCAGTAGGGAACATCTTCATTTTCCCTTGTCTGGATTCCCACCGGCATTTCCCCTATGGTCTCACCGCAATGGGCAGCATATTGCTGGGCAAAATTGTTCCCTGCTCCGTAGATCAGGGATTGGGAAAATGGATTCTTACCGCACATCCAATAGATCTGGTCTCTGGCAATATCCATTAGTTCCTTATCCTTCAGATAGCTGCCACAGATGGCTGCTGCTTTTCCGGAGGATAACAAAATTGCTGAATTTCCCCGGAAGGAGAACCAGATGGGAAACTGCCTGATACAATACTCTGCGTTAATCCTTTCACCGCTCATCAGCTGCTTCCTGTAGTTCTCTCTGTCTTCCTCATAGGTGGTAGCGACATGCAGGAGCTCAAAGGTCTCCCTATCTGCTGCCTCATCGAATTTGTGGAGCCCTGCCGGAAGCATGCCATAGGGAATGGCATATCCCGCCATCGCCTTTATGTATTCTCCGTAAAGCTTGAGCGAATTTTCCCACTCTGCTCTTTTTTCACTGTCCTTTCGTGCATTCAGAACCGCCGATAAGGCTTGCATAAAGATATGTTCTCTGGACTGATGATTAAAATGAACAATACACGCCTTCCTTTCATCCCGGTAGAAAAATCCCCGGAAGGAAAGACCTGCCTCGCCCTGATCCTGGCAGGAAAGCATAAGCTCCGCATATTTTTCTGCTTCCGCTGCATAATAGTCCTCTTTGCAGACCTCATAAATCAGTGCAGCTGACCAGCACATAGCTGCATAATACTGGGATAGACTTGCATTGTAGGTATGCTCCATCTTGACGCAGTTTTCCATCCCTACATCATCAAAGCGTGACCGGGCAAAGCCGTAATCCTCCTTAGCGACATTTAGTGCAACCCAGGAAAGATCTTTATCATAATCAACCAATGCCCTTGCAGCAAAGGCTTCCACCCCACTGAGCAGGAAATTATCAAAGGATCTGTTATGGCACCTTACCAGCTCATCATCACCGTCGCCGATAAAGCCATTGGTCCACCTGGACAGTCCCGCGCTGAAGGCACGGAAACCATCTCCGAACCGGGAACGCAGCAGAAAATCAAGTCCCCAGCAGGCTTCTTCCATAAGTCTGTTATAAAGAAGTGTATCCTCCTCTACTTTTTCAGCCAATTCAAATAGCGCCTGAACCACTTCTCCCGTCTGAAGGGTCTGCTGAGATAAATCTCCCGCATCATGCCAACCTCCGTTAAACGGTATCTTAAGGCCTTTATGTTCTGCGATCACATCCCCATGGCAGGAGCTGTGTCCGCTGCCCACAGGGAAGCCGCATCGCTCGGAATAGATGTAGTTCAGGACTTTCCAGGCAGTATCCTCCATCGCATTTTCTGCGATGGAGAAGCTGTCTGTAAAAATATCTCCAACCTTTAAACGATATTCTCCCTCTTTGGTGAACCCCGAGAAATCCGCCAGCTTACAGATACCCTTGGCATTCTCAATCCTCATAAGTTCCCCGGAAAATACCGTTTCCCCGGTTATGGTTTCTACCAGTGTAAAGGAATTCTCTTCCGTTTGCAGTACTGCTGTTTTTCTTCCCTCCGACCAATAGCCCGCACTCGAATAGCCGATACTATCCGGCTGATTCATCCAGCCCAGCGAATGATCAGGCTTTAGAACCTTCTCAAGAAAGATATCACCGATTTCAATCCTATAGTCGTTAGAGCCGCCCAGCTCCTTACCTGCCAGATAGATGGATATACCAAATTCCGTAATGCAATCCCTTGGCAAATCAGGAAACTCCCACACATAGGTATCCCATTCATGATTCTTTAAGTTCACGATATGGTGCCCCTCCCTGTCATAGGGATCCGGAATTTTTGTTGCACCGTCATTTTTCAGATTCAGAGTAATATAGGGTGCATGGTAACCGTGGCAGTCTGCCTTGATTCTGCAGGTGATACGGTTATATTCCGTCCAGTCTTCACTCTGCACAGGCAGAACCGCCTCCAGTTCTCCAAAGCCTGTGTAATGCTCCATGGGTTTTGTCGGCTCCACACGAAATGGTCCGTTAAGGATTAATTCTCCTTCCTTCACCGTTAAGGTTCCAAGTCCCCTTTTCTCCCACATATGGTGGGTGCCATCACTCCAAAGACTTTTCTGTTTCAATACCTGCTTTCGCAGCAATCTTTTTTCAACACTTTTGCTGTCATCCGGCTTTAGAAGCCTGTGTAGGAAACCGGATTGCTCCAGTTCCTTTAGAAATTCTTTCTGCAAACGGGGGTCGTCTCCTTACTTATAATATTTTGCACCCTGGGTGGTATAATACTCTTCCAATCCCTTGATATCCAGTTTATCCAGTCTGTCATACAGCTCTGCCACATTGTCATTAAACTCTTCATCGCTTTCGGAGAGGTAGATTTTGGTCTCGTAATTTTTTACTGTCTCAATCACCTGATCTAATTTAATTCTCTCCGGTGTATCACTCTTGGGATTAACCAGCTCAGGTACGATCGTAACCTTCAGATTATTACGTATTTTATCCATAGCTGCATTCGCACTTTCGGAGATACCGGATGCTCTTCCCATTGCTTCTACGACACCGGAAATACCGAAATAGAAATTAGGGTTGTATTTCTCTGTCATCGTTCCATCATTTCTTGCCTTAAGCCAATCCTCTGAAAATTGAGGTACACCCTTATCATTCAGTGTATACTCAATGCCTTCCCTTCCCCACTGGGTAACGCGCTGTCCTTCTTCAGAGAACATCCACTGCATCAGCTTTATGGATGCTTCCGGATTCTTATTATTCTTTGTAATATAGACACCGGACCAGCCTGTTCCCGGCGTTACATAGGATAGATCGCTCATGGGCATAGCATGCTCAAATGTTCCTTCGAATCCATTATCATTTAAGCCGCGAGTTAAGGTAGTATCTCTGTCACCGGTCATAAAACTCATGGAAAAGGCTTTATTATTCGTACATAATTCTTCTGATTGGGTACCATCAGTAAAGGCAAAGTTATCTGCACTGATATAACCGCTGCGGTAAAGATCGTTCATATACTTCAGAAACTCTTTATACTCCGGTACTGAGGTCTGATGAATGATTTTGTTGCCCTCTGCTTCCACCATACCCTCTGTAGTAGGAACCCAGCCGGGAATGATATTGGATTTAAAGAAATCCACCATAAAGCTTACTTCCATTGTCAGTGGAACCATGTCAGGATATTTTTCCTTCACTGCTCCCAATACCTTTTTATAATCCTCTAAGGTATTCATCTGCATGCCAAGCTCGTCCAGAATATCTTTACGGTATATCAAGCTGGCAAGAGTAGGAGAACCTGCACTTGCATTTCTCCATTCCTCCTGGGTTGAAGAAGCATTCAGAATGGTATAATAGTTACCATCAGTAGCCATGGCTTTTGCTACAGTAATCTGATCTTCACTGGGTTTAAAATCCGGTGCATACTTCTCAATCAGTTCGTTATAAGAATAAGAAATATCAGGATTAGAAAGTCTGTCACCAAGCTGGCTGCTGTAAATCAGATCCGGTAAATCATTGGAAGCAATCAAAACACCCAGCTGCATTGCATCCACAGCCTTCGTAGGTACCAGTCGCACACCGGTCTGAGCCGTGATTTCATCAGGAATAATTCCTGTGAATTTATCCGTATCATACCAGGTATGGTCAATAAATACCGTAAGCTCTACAACATCATCCGTTTTTGCCCCCTCCGTCACCTTAGCCTCGGAAGGATCCTCCGATGTTGTTTGTTCCTTTTCCTTACCGCAAGCTGTCATAAGGCTGAAAACCATAACAACACACAGTAATGCACACAACGTTTTTCTTAACATTTTTTTCATACCTTCTCCCTTTCAATTTGCCACCAAATACATGGTTGAAAGAAGCTTCGTGGCACCTTTCTTTCATTATTATTTTCTTTCAACCTTTCGTTCCTTGCTATCCATTCCATTCAGCAGTAAAAATATATTTAATTAGAGTATAGCTCTAAATAAATAGCCCCTCTTATCCTTTTACCGACCCGATCATGATACCCTTTACAAAGTATTTTTGTAAAAAAGGATAGACACAGATGATGGGCAATACGGAAATCACCATAGCTGCCGTCTGGATGGAGAAGGAGGTTACAGTGGAATTCGCTTTGGCAGCCGCAGAAGCTGCTGTCAAATACCCGGCCTGATTTTTATTAATCAGCTCCATCATCAGGTTGGATAAGGTTTTTAAGTTGGGATTCTGAACAAAAAAAGCAGAATCAAACCAGGAATTCCAGTGATTAACACCCACAAACAATCCAATCGTAGCTAAAAATGCCTTGGAGATTGGAAGTACGATTTTGTGAAATATGGTAAAATCATTTGCACCGTCTACTCTGGCTGCATCAAAAAGATCTGATGGTATTTCCTGAAAGAAGGAGATACCTACGATAACGAAAAATGCATTCAAAGCGGTTGGAACAATATATACCCAAAAGTGATCAAATAAATTCAATGATTTAAGAAGTACATAATTCGGAATAATGCCTGCCGAGAAATACATACTGATAATCAGCAATGTCATGTACAACTTTCGGTAAGCAAGTTCTTTAAAGGATAGGGCATAGGCCACAATACAGGTAAAAATGACACCGGTAACTGTACCTATCACGGTTCGAAGAATTGAAACGATCAATCCGTTGAACCACTTGCCGTCTTTAAAAAATGTAATGTAATTCTCCAGAGTCGGCCGCGCCGGCCAGAAATATGTATTACTGGATGCCGTTCCCTCATTAAAGGAACGGACTATCGTGAAGAAAAACGGATAAATTGTTATGACTGCAATTGCGATCAGCGCTATATATATAAAAATATCAATTGCGATATCCCCTTTTCCTTTCTTGCTCTTATGCCTTATGGGGTTTTTCATCATAAATCCCACCTTTCCTTGATTCCTCCTCTAAAACAGGCTGTTCTCAGAGACCTTTTTCGATATTCCGTTACTTACAAAAATTAATATCAATGATACAAAAGACTGTATCAAGCCTACTGCAGTTGCATAGGCAAAGCGGCTGTGCACCATACCGGATTTGAAAATATGAGTCTGTAAAATCTCTGAGTGCTCAAAGTTCATGGTATTTCCCAACAGATAAGACTGTTCGAAATTCGAACCGCTGAGTCCGCCGCCAAAAAGATTTCCCAGGGCTAAAATCAATACCACTGTAACAGTACCCCTAATGGACGGCAGGGTTATCGTCCACATTTTTCTGAGCCTGCCCGCACCGTCCAGATCTGCTGCTTCATACAGCGTCGGATCAATACCGGTGATTGCTGCCAGAAAGATAATTGTCCACCAGCCCATATCCTTCCATACATCCAAGAAAACCGCCATCGGCCAGAAATTTTTTGAACTGGTCAGAAATGCAATCGGCTTATCGATAAATCCCGCCCACATAAACAAGGAATTTATAATCCCGTCCGTGGAAAAGAAATTGATGGTAAGTCCGGCGACAATTACCCACGAAATAAAATGAGGCAGATAAGATACCGTCTGGGTAAATCTTTTGAAGGGTTGATTTTTAACTTCGTTTAACATAAGTGCAAATATTATCGGTACAGGGAAAGAAAACAATAATTTCAACACACTTAATACTACCGTGTTTTTCATAATAGTAACAAAGTTAATATCATTAAAAAAGTCTTTGAAATGTCTGAGCCCCGCCCACTCGCTAGTAAATATTCCTATGACTTTCTGATCCACTGTGTAGTTCTTAAAGGCCATAATGATTCCTACTAATGGTACTAAGGTAAAAACAAACAGATATAGCATACCTGAAAGAGCAAAAAGCTGTAAGAGCCCCTGCTTTTTGAAATTTTTCCTTCGTTCCATTACTTTTTGGTTTCCAACCATCCACTCTCCTCCTAATCTATCCATATTCATTCTTCAATATGGCTTAATCTTAGCATCCTGATTTTTTGATGTACAGTGCTAAATATTCAGAATACTGTCCATTATTAATATAACGCATTGAAAAATTCCGCACTTCATTGTATAATTTAGCCAACGTTTGAGCAAGAACCTTCGTTACAATATATGGATATTTCACAATGGGTTTTTTACATAGAAACGGAGCCTCCTATGAGTTTTAGAAAACAAAAGAATAATCTGTATTCCTATTATCGTTCCAGAAGCATATTTCAAAAAATGTTTTTTGGCTATTTTATTCTCATTCTGATTCCCTTTACAGTCTTTATTGCTTTTCTGATTACAAATTATCAGCAGCAGAAATTCAATAAATATCTGGCTGACGAACAAAGGCTGATACAGCAGGAGGATACTAACTTTTTAAAAAGATTATCCCAAATAGAGGCTTATCAATTTCTTTTCCATAACAACAAAGCTTTAATGAATTACTTAAACGGTACCTATTCAACCGTATCAGAGGAATTATTCTATTTTACCAGTGAGATTCGACCTCTGTTCTCTTATATTACTGCTTCGGACCGGTATATCGAGGATATTTTAGTTTACAGTAAAAATAAGCCCCTCGTTCCGTTACCTTCCCAACTGCTTTACGAAGAAGCCGCCGTCAAGACAGTAGATACACTTCCATTAAAGGGAGAATGGACCTCCCCTGAAATTGAGGGTAATATCTCCCTGATCTTTCAATTGCCTATTTATAATACTGACCACTTCAGACGTCTCGGATATCTCCATATCCGCCTCGGAAGCAGAATCTTCGCAGATTATTTTCTGCCTGCTCAAAACCACCGGAGCAGGTACCTAAAGTCCGGAAGCTGCTGGTATATCCTCGAAGACAAAAAAGTAGTAAAGGTTGTGTCTCCGGAGGCAGACCGCTTGTTAAGCCTATACCTGAAATCAGAAGAAAATCATGAAAGCGTAAGCTCTTATCGGGATAAGGGACTGCTTGTGAACAAAATGGAAATCGGCCAAACCGACTGTCTCCTGATCTATATAACCCCACAACACTCCCTCTCAGGTATTTCGGAATTCCAAGCTCCGATCCTGATCATGACAGCTCTGTTTTTATTATTAAGCTGTCTTTATTATTTAATCATTTCCTCCTTTACCTATAGGCTGAACCGCTTTGCGAAATACATTTCCAAGACCGATCATAATTTCCTGAAGGAATACAATGACGAAATTTCCAGTGACGAAATTGGCCAGGTAATTAATTTTTATAACTCCATGGTACGAAAAATCAGTAATCTGATTACAGATCTGCATATTTCTGAAATAAAGAAAAGTGAAGCTAATTATTTTGCCCTGCAGGCACAGATGCAACCGCATTTTTTATATAACTCCCTTGAGACAGCCCGAATGATGGCAGAAGCAGGCAATGACGAACAGGTATCAAACTTCCTCTATAATCTGGGAGGTGTGATTCGCTACTCCTTTTCTTCCGCCTCAAACAAAAACGTAAATCTATATTTGGAGATAGAAACTGTAAAAAAATATCTTGAGTTATATAAAGCCAGTACCAGCGGACAAATCGATTATTCCATCACCACACAAGGGGATTTATCCCTGATCGAATGCCCTCCCTTCATACTGCAGCCCTTGGTGGAGAACAGCATTAAGCATGGAGTAGGCGCAAAATCTGCACAGATTTTTATCGAAGTTATAGTAAAGACAGACGGAAGACAAACAGTTATTACCGTGTCTGATAACGGTATTGGTATCCCCCCTGACACACTAGAAACTATTCAGTTGGTAATAAAGGGTGAAGTGGAACCGGAGATTATACAAAAGACAGGCTCAGGGTGTCTGGGACTGCGAAGTATCATTAAAAGAATCCGTGATTTTTACGCTGACAGAGCCCATTTCACACTGGACAGCAGACAGGGCGCCGGAACAGATATTGAGATTATAATTACCGAAAGAGAGGACAAGAATGAAATTTCTGATTGTTGATGATGATGCCATGATATTAAAGGGCCTTACCAGCATTATTGAAAAAATGGCTCTTCAAAATATAACGATATCCACTGCACGGAATGGCTCCGATGCTCTTGAGATTCTGAAATACACAGGCGCCGATTTATTGCTGACAGACATTGATATGCCTGTTATGAATGGGTTGGAGCTAATTGAAGAGGCCACAAGGAGGCAGCACTGTAATCGTTTTATTATCTTGAGCGGCTTTGACAAGTTTGATTTTGTCCGGCAGGCTCTTAAATTCCATGTCATTGATTATCTTCTGAAACCGATTGACAAAACTGAATTCATAAGGATCGTAACTTCCGTTTACAACGAAATTCATAAAAAACCCAAGGAGGATACCTGCCTTCCTCAGTTTCCCTCCATAAACATCTCTATTGATGAAGACCATATACCAAAAATACTAAAGGACATTCTCCTCTATATGCGTTCCAATTTCCATAAAAACATCTCGCTGGAACAGCTTGGAGAAGAATTCAATCTGCATCCGAACTATATCTGTTCCTTATTCCAGGCCCATACGAAAACCACCTTTTTAAAGTACTTGGATTCTCTTCGGTTGCAAAAAAGCATTACTATCCTGCTTGAGGATAAGGAGCTCACCATGGAAAAAGTGGCTATTTCCTCCGGGTTTATGAGTGAGAGGCAGTTCTACAAAGTATTTAAGAAATATACCGGCACCACGCCCGGGGCATTAAGAAGTGATTATAGCATATAAAATATTATTTAAGAACGTGAGGATAAGATTATGAAGCTAGGGCACAACAGAAAGTTTTTTACTATTGTACTGATATTTTTTATCATGATGATTGCCATCGCACTTTTCAACCGCATAACCAAAGAATCCATATCGAATAGCGCTTCTTTTATCACTGCTGTAATTGGTGTCATCGCTATCTGGTATCAGATGAAAAAAGATGCTGATATTTCGAAAGCTGAATTTATCTTAACTCTGAATACCAATTTTCAGGATAACGAGAATATCATCTATATTTATTCCAAGCTAAAAGAGAGAAGAGACGGAAATGATATTACTTTTACCCCTGAAGATGGGAGAAAAATGGGCGAATATATCATGTTCTTTCAAACAATTTACTTTATGGTTATGGAAGGGGTAATTGATATCAGAATGATAGACAGATTATTTGCCAATAAATTCTTCCTTTTCATGAATAATCGTGATGTTCAGGAGTTTCAGCTGAAGTATACTTCTATTAACAAACCCATCCTTGAATTATACTGCTTATGGATTAATTATAGAAAAAAAGAAAACTTACCCATGCTATATCCCGAACATATACCCCATAAAACGATGGATAAATATTTTCTGACAAACAAGAAAAAGTTAACGTTGAACGATGCCATGATCGTCGATTATTGATAACGGACCACAGAGCCAAATCCATTTTGCTTTCTGGACCCATCCCCCATATCGTGATATAATAACAACCAATCACATTAGTTCGTCATAATCCTGATACCACCCCAGAAAGGATCCGCCATGAATGACCCACAACTGATCGAAATGATCCATAAGAACCCCCATGTGATCACCTCCATCAACAACCCAACCGATGAGATGAAGCTGCTTGCGCTTCAAAAGAATGGACTTTTGCTGGAATACATAGCGCATCCCACCAGGGAAATGCAGGAGCTTGCCATAGAGAATAACCCCCATGCAATCCGCTTTATTGACGATCCCACAGAGGATATGATGTTGAAAGCCATCCAAAGCGGCTGGACGAACCTGGAATATATCAAACATCCGACCGATCAGGTCCTCCAACTGGCGCTCAGCCAAGCGGGCTGGGCCATCAAATACATCTCCGATCCAAGCGAGGAGCTGCAGCTGCTCGCCGTCAGGAAGCATTATGATGCAATCCGGTTTATCAAGAACCCCTGCCCCGGTGTACAGGAGGAGGCTGTAAGAGCAAGCTATGATGCCTTGCGGTTTATCAGCTCTCCGACCGATCAGGCAGAATTGATTGCAGTCAGAAATAACGAGGAAGCCATCAAGTTCATCAACGATCTGGACAGGGATAAGCAGCTGGAATTTCTGAAGGTCAACCTCCTGATCCTCAAATATGTATTAAAGGATATCTCTCAGGAAGAACTGGAGTCCATAATTAAAGAAGTAATCTCACAGGAAGCTGTGGAGGAGAAATATATCCGGGACTTCTTAAGCTACTCCACCATAGAGCAAAGCGCGATCAATCGGATGGATAAGCTGATGTTCCTGTATCAGTATGGAAGTAAGAAGGCCAAAAAAATCGCAGTAGACGAGAAGCTGAAGATGAGTTAGGAGAATGCATATGAATTATATAGATACTTTAAAAAGCGTTGAATTAGTACTGGCCACCGGAGAAGTGCCGTTGCTGGTCGGAGAAAGCGGTATCGGCAAGACTGCCCTGGCAAAACAGCTGGCGGCAGAGCATCATTGGAGCCTTGTCGTCATTGACGGCAACCTTCTGAAGGAAGGTGAGATCGGCGGTCTCCCCACAATCGAGGCTTATGCCGGTGCGGATCGCGAAGGAAATACAACCGAGAGAAAGACCACAGTCTATGCGGTTCATTATAAGCTGCGGGAAATTGACGCCGAGCTGGCGAAGGGTAAAACCGTCCTTCTATTTATCGACGAGATAAATCGCTGCGAGCATACCGTACAACAAGAGCTGATGAATCTGATCCTAAACAGGGAAATCAATGGTTATCAGCTTTCGGCAGAGGTTAAGCTATTAGCGGCCATGAATCCCTCCGGCAAATACGGCTCGAATTTCGACTATCAGGTCGTGGATATGGATGCCGCGCAGGAAAACCGCTTCGTATGGCTGTATATGGAGCCTGATTACAGACAATGGACTGATTGGGCAATGGACACCGGGCTAGAGCCGAAGGTCATCGAATTCATCTCCACCTTCCCCGAATACTTAATGAAGACCAATGAGGACGGTGTCAGTGCCACTCCGAGAAGCTACGAAAGAATCTCTAAGACTCTTACACTGTATCTGGAGAAGAAGGACACGATCCCAAGAACCGTATTCTTAAATGTGCTTAGAGGAAATGTCGGGAATATGATTGCAGAAGAGCTCTTAAGCTTCCTGGAAGCAGAGCACAGACCGCTTTTATCTTATGAAGACGTATTTACAGCCGCTTCTCTTACCGGGGAAATCAAAGAACAACTCCGCCAGGAAAGTCATACCAGATTATATCTGATTGCAAAGAATATCCTGAAGGCACTGACAGATCAGCTGAACACGGATGACTCCGATGCAGCTGTTGTTATCCCCAGACTGATCGATTTCCTGACTCTCTATCCCATAGACCTAAGAGTCGGGATCATGAAGGATATTCGGAACAGCTACAGCAAGGTCTATCAATATGCCATAGAAAATGAAGCCTTTGTCGAGCTCTACTTTGAATCCCATACTTCGGTACGGGGTTAATCCGGAGGTGATTCCATGGACACTCAGTTTGAGAATCGGGCGAAAGATCTTCTCGAAAGAGCCGTCGAACTGATCAACACTTCCCTCCGAACGAATCAGGAGGGCGGTAAATACCATATCGACATCCCGGAGGATTTTAAGATCTCCTTCTTCGGACTGATTGATCAGGTGAACCTAAGCCTGATGGAGGATCAGGACAATTTCTACGGGTATTTTCTGTTCCAGATGGGCAGGGAGCTCCGCTTCGATATCAGCAGCCCTGCTGCCGTTCATTTCAAGGCAGCAAAGTATGTGATCTATTATAACCCCCTGATCTTCTTAAAGCTTGAGCTTCGGATGATGGAAATCATGATCAAACATGAGATTCTCCATATCCTGTCGCTGCATCAGATCCGGGCCAGAGAACTGAAGGGCCGCTATCATCCCTCCGTCCTCAATATGGCAATGGATCTTGCCATCAATAAATACTTGAATCCGCTTCCGCCCTATGCCATTACACTGGAATGGATCAATCAGAATTATGCATTAACCCTGGAGCCCTATAAATCCTTCGAATACTACGCAGATCAGCTTCAGACTGCCATGGACCTTCAGGAAGAAGATGAGGATGATCACGAGGAGGAAATGCCGGAAACCGATTTTAATGCTGCCAGAACCCACAATCTCTGGGAGGAAAGCAGTGTACTTGAAGAAAAGACTCTGCTGGAATTCACCGAGAAGGCAATCCGTGCTTCAGAGAAGGGGGAGCTGCCCACTTATCTGGGTAATCTGCTGTCCTCAATGAGGAATTCCAGGGGAGAGCTACCCTGGAATCTGTACCTGAAGCGGTTACTGGGAACGGTAGAGAGCAATAAGAAGAAGACCGTAACCCGAAGGAACCGCAGACAACCAGAACGCTTGGACTTACGAGGTGAACTGAGAAGTCACAAAGCGAAGATTGCCCTTGCCATAGACAGCAGCGGCAGCATCAGTGATGAGGAGTTCCGGCAAGCTATGAAGGAAGTCTTCATTATTGTCAAGAACTACAGCCATGAGATCACGATTCTGGAATGCGACGATGAGATTCTGCAGGAGTATAAAGTCCAATCCATGAAGGATGTTAAAGAGAGAACGAACACCAGAGGCGGCACGAGGTTCAGTCCTGTGTTCGAATATGCCAATACCCATGAGATTAATCTCCTGATTTATTTTACTGATGGCAAAGGTGAGGAGCGGCTTAAGGTGAAGCCCCGAGGCTACAAGATTCTCTGGATCATCTCCGGCAGAGGAGATAAGCTATCCCTAAAGGAACCCTGCGGTGCCGTAAAGAAGCTCAGCCATATTGAAGCCAAAGAGGAATACCTTGACTTAAGCGATGTCACGACGAGCGGATACTCCATGAATTTTCAGGAGCGGATCATATGATTATGCGCTCTGTCACAACATATTGCTGATATTTATTACTTTTAAGCAGAGCTAATTTTGCTCTGCTTTATAGTTCTCCATCTCATTATTACGATTTCTATGCAAAACCATATATAATCCTAATAAAACCTGTATCAAATTTATAAAGGACGGAATTACATTTGATATCAAAAGCGTTTCTCGTGATGTTCCAAATGTATTTTCAAGCTCAGATGTAAACCGGTGAAACGTTATAATATTTGAAAAAGCAACCGGTATGCTAATGGATAAATTAAATATTCCCTCAAATATTATCAAAAGACCTGATGTCAACCGTATCATTGGATCACGTATGAAAGCAAGATTAAATCTACCATCAGTTCTTCTTATATACATACAAAGACCTACGATTATAAGAAGCATTGCAATTGACCATATCATGTATACTTCTATGAAATTCTTAATTTCATCAATGTTGATTCCAACAAATATAACAGGAGTAAGTTTTTGCAGTAATCTGAAGGTAGATGTAATTACTGCAAACAGCAATAATATTTTAGCTGCCTGATTTAATTCTTTTCCAAATCTCAAAGCTATCTTTTCCTCCACTTCTAAATTTGCTTTATGTAAAGAGACCGCTTGCCGCCATCGGTACTTAGGTTATGGCAGATATAATTATCTGTCATAACCATATGCACCGTACTTCTATGAACGGCAACCGAGTGAGAACGTGTCTTAAGTTGGATAATAATTATACTATTCTCCCCCTATTATTTAATTCTGTTCCCTTCCCGAATACTTGTTATCTCTCCGGTACCTCACAGTAATTCCACACCTGCCTATACTTATATCCGTCGTCCCGGGGAATTGAAGCCTTTGCCATTATCTTTTTCGGATTCCCCAGATCGGACAGCTTTATTCTGGTCTCCACCACGGTTCCGTACACTCCAAAACCGTCCCCGATCCACTTCATCGATTTTCCTTTCTTCTGGAACAGGAACAGATGGGTGCCATCCTCCGTATTATAAATCAAGGAATAGTCCGTAGTCCCGTCTCCGTCAAAGTCTAAATCAAAGCTGACCATCTTAGGCGATTTGACAGTCAAAGCGGCTGCAAGGTATAAATATCTGCTGTCCTTCATTGCATAGAACTCCCGGATCCCTTCCCTGTTACTGAGATCCTTCGGATCCTCACCGACTGCAAGCGGCTCTGTTCCCTTCCAATCTGCCAGATCTCCGTTCGGAAGTATCGTGTCCGCTTCCTTGCTTTTGGTTCCGGTATTCATCACCTTAAATGGTTTTAGAAACTGTTTGAAATTCTTAAAACTGATAAAACCGGTTACGATGACATCTCCGTTCTTCTTCAAAGCGATCGTATGATTATAGCCACCGCTCATTGTTACGATATCTGTCATGCCACTCACCTTCACGGGCTTTAAGGATGATTGCTTCGTACCATTCCCATATTGTCCGTCCTGGTTATCCCCCCAAGCCAGGTAGCTTCCATCGTTGAGGATCGCCATACTATAGTAATAACCTGCTCCGATTTCCTTGACCTTGTTCAGTCCTTCGATCTTTCTTGGCTTGCTGCTTACACTTAGCGAACCATTCCCCAGTTCCCCATGGGTATTCTCACCCCAGCACCATAAGCTTCCGTCCTTCTTAATCGCCAGATACTGAAAGCATCCCATTTCAATCTTCTTGACACCTGTCAGCACTTCGGACGGCTTCCCAAGCTTGCATAGGTGTTCGTCCTTCTGATCTGCATATTCCCACTCCAAGGTATAGACTGTTCCGTCCTTCTTCAAGGCAATGACCCGTGTATGTTTTGCAGCGATATCTACAATATCGTTGAGTCCTTCCATCTTCCTTGCATCCGTTATCTTCTTGCTGCTGCCACCCATATACCATACGGTTCCATCCTTCTTCAGAGCAAAGGAATAGCCGTTGCCCACTGCAATATCGACTGCATCCTTAAATTCCGTAATCTGGGATGCATAATAACAGCCCCAAGGCTTCCCCAGTCCAAGCTCATTAAAGTATGGACTTCCCCATCCCCAGACAGTACCACCCTTTCTTAGTGCCATGGAATAGAAGTTGGCCGCATCTACCTTGACGATATCCGTCAATCCCGCTACCTGCTTTAGTCCGGAGGTTTCGGTAATTTCCCCGTTCCCCAGCTCGGCATCTTTGTTCACTCCACAGCCCCAGACCGTTCCATCCTCCTTTAGAATCAAGGAATATCCGAAATCAGCCACTACCATCGGCTGAACCTTACTTTCCTCCCCGACATTTGCTTTCCCTTCTACTCTTGAGGGTGATACTCCGAGCATCAGCATAGAAATAAGAAGAACTGCCATAACTATCTTACGATACACTGTTACCCCTCCCTACCTTTGTTTTTTCTATTATATCGCTTCCAGTTTTTGTTTACCAGAATAAAGTAGAAGATTTTTAAGTAATATAATTATGAATTACCATAAGTGTTAATCAGCGAAATGTAAATCCTTCTGGAGCTTGAAAAAAATACCCTTCGCACTGCACATCGTCCGCGCGAAGGGTATTTCCTATTTGTGATTGAATTACTGCCGAAGATTTCTTTCCAGCCGTTCCTTCTTATTGATTGCCTTATGGTAATACATGATCTGGTCCGCCTGATCAATCATCGTCTTGATCATCATATGATCATCAATGTAGTCACTGACCGCACCGATGCTTGTCTCGATCTTATAGGGCTTCTTCGAGGTCTCATTATAATATTCAATGTCTTGAGTAACTGCCGCGATGTAGCTATCCACGGAAGCGTCCCCCTCCCCGTCGATACCGATGACGAGGAATTCATCTCCTCCGATCCTCGCACAGATATCATGGGTCTTGCATTTACTCTGGAAGGCATTGGCCACAATGGTGATGATATTATCCCCCTCAAGATGTCCGTATCGATCATTGACGGTCTTTAGATTATCCAGATCCGCCATCAGCACGAATACCTTCTGCTTATGCGTGTTGGCCTCGCTGACGGTGCGCTGTTGGTTTAGCTCGAAGCCACTCCGGTTGAAGATCCCTGTCAGGACATCACGGAAGGAGGTTCGGTATAATTTACGGTGGGTTCGGTTGAACTCCAGTGTATTCATGACAATTCTGCACCAATTTCGGTAAATGATATCAAAGGCCTGTACCTTTCCACCATAGGTCAGCGCAGAATATCCGATGCAGTATTGGTTATAATGCACCGGTGTGAAGTAATAGGCTTTCGGCTTCTCTCTATCCTCCCAAAGGTCGGGAAGCATATCCTTTGTATCAAAGAAGGTATTGCCGAGCTCACATTTCTTCTTTCTGGCAGCCAATGCTAAGGTCATCCTGTCCGTATATTCCGTCTTCATGAACTCTTCCGTCTCGAGACTGTAATTATCCGTACTTCCATCCCAATTCTCGCAAAGGCACAGATAGTAATCCGAATAATCCTTGATCAGATACAGATACTCACAAATCTGTCCGATGCACTCCCCAAGGTTCATTACCGAGGACAACGCTTCCGTCATATAGCTGTCCAGAAGCATCTTATAATCCTCCGTCTTTTCCCTTAAGCGTACCGTACCACTCCGCTTCATATAATCGATATCCTTACAGCCGCAGCTATGCCCGATTTCCAATCTGCCCGCATAATTATTGTGGGGCTTCGGAAGCTCGCCGGTCATCAGTCTGGTCAACTCACATACCGCATCCACACCGGTTTGCTTCACAGCCGGTGAGAAGGTTGTAATCATCGTCTGGCAGATTACCGCCTCATCTGATGCATCATAACCCGTTACGGCGATTTCTTCAGGGACAAGGATTCCCTTCCTGGTCAGCTCATTTGCAAATCCGATTGCCATATAATCACTGATGCATACGACCGCATTCGGCCAGTCAAGCTCTCTGTTGATTAATCTTCTTGCCAGTTTCTCTCCGCTGGAGTAATTAAAATCACCGTCATATAGTATGATACCTTCCTCCAAAGGAATCCCATGCTTCCGCAGGGAGTCCTTAAAGCCGGCTACCCTGCTGATGGTTGAAATACTGCTCTTCTCACCCGCGAGGCATAGGATCTTTCTATATCCATGGGCATCGATCAGATGATCCGTCATCTGTTCCATCGGCTTCCTGTCATTGGTATATACACTCGGGAAATATCTTGAGCTCATATCTATGTATAACACCGGGCATCTGCATTTTCTTAAGATCAGCTGTTCAATTTCCTGCGGCAGGTCCCGAATAGCCAATGTAATTCCGGCGACGATGATACCGTCAAACAAATCAAAGTTGATCAGGTTAAAGATATTCTTCTCCCCAAGCTTATACTCCGGTAAGCCGGAATCCTTGATCAGTGTTGAGAATACAGCCACGTCATAATCCATGGAATAGCATTCCGATATGATACCCTTCAGCAGTTTATTTTGGTAGCTGCCCTCCACTTCAGAGATAATTACCCCGATTAATTTTCTCTTTTTCAACTTTTCCCCTTCTCTCAGAGAAAGAATTATCAGACTATGATAACCCCAATCATGCAATACACAAAAATAGTACTTTTATACTATTATAGCACAATTATTTCCATTTTTACAATCAAATTTTTCTTTCTCACAGATCCATCATAAGTGCTCTTATTCCTCTTTTCCCTCGATCAGATACACCAGCTGTCGGTAATATTCCAGTGTGTCATCCCTGGATTTCGTATTGAATAGAACCGTCCGATCCTTCAGATGGATTACGATATAGGGCGGATATTTGATATAGAGAAATACCTTGGACTTACCGTATTGCTCCAGATTAAAATTACCCAGATAATAGTTCGAGGTGGCGGCTCCGTTGACCCGCAGCCCTCCCTCCGGTAAATTCTCTGTGACTGCTACCTCGAGGATATCCGAGGTCTTGAATCTGTAATGATAAACCGGTGCATCAATGGCGACCTCTTCCTTCCCGATGTTGATGCGGAAGGTAGCAAAATCCATCCGATACAACAGAATGCTCAGCCCACCCAGCAAAAGCACCATGGTGGTAAAGGCAAGGCAGGAAATCCATCGATTACTTTTGTAAGCCATATTTGTCGTGGTTCCGATCCCAAATCTTTTCTCTACGGATTTGCGTTTATCCCATGGATTGTCATAATATCCGTTGATCCAGTACTCATCCTCATCCACATAGAGCGGCCCCTCCGCCTTCTTCAGAAGCTTCTTCCGTCGGTCGGGAAACAGCAACCAATATAGCTTCAGCAGACTCCTGGATTCCCTCTGTGCTTCCTCTTTCACAGTCAGCTCATGGTATTCCGCGTCCGTCGGGAACCAGAGATTCCTGCTCTTCAACAGCAGCAGACGGTCAAAATAGTGCAGGAAGCACTGATACCCAATGGTATAGTAGGCAGTGCACCAGACCATCATGTAAACCAGAAGCAGCGAAGGGTACTCCAGCTTAAACATCGGGAGCGCCAATACAATAAACAGAAAAAAGATACTGCGGTTCGCCTTCTTAAATCTCACTGCAAGTTCCGCTACTTCCTGCCTCTTCAATACTCCGACCGGAAGCTTCACTCCAAGCAGGATATTATTTCTCGGTGTTCCTGCCGTGCGGAAGGACAAACCGAAGCATAAAGCAATGATAGCACAGATAAAGCCAACAAAACCTTGCATCATCTTAACCCCCTATTCCAGGCATCGGGCCAGAAGCTCCCGGTTCACCAGCTTAAAGCTGCTGCCGTAAAAATCAATCATACCCTCGTCCTTCATCCTTGCCAGCTCCCGGCACATGGAGGTTCTGGATACATTCAGATAATCCGCGAGCTCGGTCCGGTTCAGCATGATCTGGAACATACTGCTGCCGCGCTCCCCTGCTTCATTCAGTAGAAATAAAGCGATCTTCTCCCGCATTCCCTTCAGCGTCAGGAGCTCCAGCTTACGATTCAAGTTCACATTCTTCTCTCCAAGCACCACCATCATATTCTGAATCAGGCTAATATGGAACTCGCAGCTGTTGCCGCAGGACTTGATGATTCTCTCATAAGGAATGAACAGGATACGGGCATCCTCCTTCACTCTTACGGTTACCGGTGAGATCCTCCTCATCGTACATACGATCCCCTCCGCAAACATATCTGCGGGGCCGAGAAAGGCCAGAATATGCTTATTCCCGGCGAGGTTCTCCTTCATCACCTCTACCACACCGGATA
>JAEZLY010000190.1 GCA_023414985.1 Bacillota bacterium
GTTACCCCCTGAGGGTAATACATCGTGTCTCCCGGCAACCACAGCATTTCCTTGCTGTCCTCATCTGTAAGAACTTCCATGGTTCCGGTCAGCATTACTCCACGGAAAAACCGCTTATCACAGAAATAGATACATGCCTTCGGATTCTCCAGAAACTGCCTTGTTCTTAGAGAAGAAGTATTCGTAGAGAAATAAAACTCCCGAATTCCTTCCCGTTTACGCGGTGAATACATTGCCTTAATATTCGGGAAGCCTTCTGCATCCACTGAGCTGATATAGGCTGTCCCCTGCTTATCGATCAGATTCCCGATCGTCTTTTCTGCATCTCTCATCATACTCTCCCCTCCAGAAGAACGCGAACATATGTACACTTTCCATGATAATACATCGCTACGTATTGGTCAATGTAGAATATTATACTTCACATATTTTAATAAGGACGTCAGAAATTGCGGAGGATCCCAAGTTTAAAACAGGTAGCTATGCATTAACAAAGCTGGACGGCAAAAATTTAAGGTAAGGAAAACAGTTCATTCATAGATGCCTGCTATCCTTACCTTCGCTATGATTGAGAGATCCATTATTTATTGAAAGAATTTCGTCTCCTTCAGGATCGGATAGAAGACGTCCTCCTGCTGCCCGTTCCATACCTGATAAAACCATTCATAATAATGGTGGAAGCCCATCGCTTCCCACTGGGTATAGTAAGTAAGGCCATATTTCTTCTCATGGGAATCGAACTTTGCGATCTCATCCTCAATATCCTCCTTCGTCATTGGCTGATATGCTCCGTAATGAATGACCCCCTTCTTCAATCTTCCCTTATAATGCTTCTCCTCAGGATGTGCACTATAACCGAGTAGGACCGCAACCAACGGAAAGCAGTATTCCTTCGGCAGCTTTAGCAATTCATACAAAGCCTTAAAATCCTGCCGATGTACTCCGTTGGTGATTAATGAATCAATCCCGAGAGAGGTCGCAGCAATCACAGCTGTCTGCGCTGCCAGGATTGTATCGGTTCCTCCGGTAACAAAATCAATGGTAGTACTCCGCTTATATTCCTGATTCAAGTATCCTGCAATATCGATCAGTCTGTTCTGATCCACGCAAAATACCAAAAGCGCCTCACCGGAATAACCACAGGCCTTCTTGATCTTCTCCTTTTCCGTTAATACCACTACAGAATATGCCTGTCTTGAAGATGAATTTGCTGTCCTGACTGCCGCCTCCAGAATAGCTTCCAGATCCTCCTTTGCAATGGGTCTGTCGGAAAATTGTCTCTCGCTCCGCAGCTTGTAAATTGTCTGCATTGTCTCGTTCATACTGATACTCCTCCTTATAATTGATTTCTTAAATAAACAGCTTCACAGTTCATGCCGGATGCTACATCATGAACCATCATGGTTAGAATTCTAACTATTATAATAAAAAAACACCTAGCTCAGTGTTTTCACATGATTATGAAGCTTAATCAAAAGCTCTTCCAAGGTCTGCTTCTCTTCCTCGGTAAAGCAGGACAGGGGATCAAAATTCGTCTGCTTCTCCATATCCTCTTCCGCTTCTTCCACCTGCTTCCTTCCCTTCTCTGTGATTCTGACCTGAATGCGTTTCCCGTCCTCGGCATCCTTTTCCTTACTGATGTAACCGTATTTCTTCAGGTTATCGATCACAACGGTTGCCGTAGGGCGATCACAGAAGAGCATGTCGGCAATCTCCGAGGGATTGAGATATTCCCTGCGTTTCAGCTGTCTGAGGATATAGTACTGGTTCAGGGTAAGAGAATGGTTCTTCGTTATCTTCTCCAGATATCTTCTATACGCGAGGTGGATTACACCCAGTCTTGACATCATCGGTAATCTCTTCTTTCCTTCAGCCATGCCGCACCTCCACTTAATTAGAATTCTAACTATAAAATACTACAATGCTGCTCCTATGTCAACAATCAATTATGCAAACGGTACTTTAGTTCCCCTTTATCAATTTCACAGGTAATATCTGGTAGAATTTAAGCCATACCTGTTATATAATAGAAATGTCCTAAGCAACTGTGGACCGAGCTATGATAAAGCAAACTATGGCGATTGGATTTGGAGGATAATATGAGCAGGAAATTGTTATCAATTGAACAAAAGAAAGCAGATATCGATCTTTGGATCATTGGTGTCACGGCCGTGGCAGTATTAGGGATCTATACCGTCCTTAACTCATCACTCATGGTATTTCTGAAAGACCCGGGCATACCTGTTTTATTTCGCACGCTTTGTATTGCATTGATGCAATTCGGGGTTGCGGGCTTAGGAATTACAGTCGTATGTATCATAAGAAAAGAGAGTTTTCTTCATTTCGGTCTATGCAGTAAAAACCTGTTCCCTGCATTGGTTCTATCCGCCTTAATGTTCCTTCCGAATCTGATCTTCAAAATAGTAACCGGTGACTTTAAAGGGTACTTCCCGTTACAGGAAGTCGGAATGACCAGTGAGGTATTGACCTCCTCCATCCTGGTCAGAATAATCGGTATGCTCATGATTGCAACTGCCTGGGGCTTTTTTGAAGGCTTTAATTATCCGGTAATCATGGATAAAATCAACCTTCGCTATCCCGGCAAATATAAATGGGCTGATCCGGGCGCCATTTCCTGTGCTATATTTTGTATCCTGATTCACGGTGCCGTAGGCGTTACTCCGGAAGGTTTTATTGAGATGCTCACCAATATTATCATTATCTATGGAATGCTGATGGTACGAAAATTCACGGGAAACGCATGGGGCTGCGTGTTCGTATTTCTCTTCCTATGGAATGCCTATTAAGAAAGGATCAATCATATGAATATATTTACCCGCAGAGAACTGTTCGTTACGATGGATTTGATGAAATTCAATGAAGTGATCAATCTGCTTCATCAGGAAAATATTCCATTCACCTATAACACCCGGAACAGTACGAATACAAATGGCAGAGCACATCTGACAGGTCTGAATAGCAAGGGAATGTTTTTATATTATATCTATGTACATAAGGATCATATTGTAAAAGCGCAGGCTCTGCTAAAGTAATTGATACAGTCATCTCATTGTAATTATGAGGAGTGTAACAAATGAAGAAAAATATTGGTCTTGGTATAGTATTGATCGCTTTCGTATCTATAGCAGTTGTGTTGTTTTTAATACAATTTTTTAATAAAAAATATAATTATCCATTAGAATACGAATATAAGCAAAGTTATCATAATAATTTTTATGCCGAAAATGGTTATGTAGTATTTGAAGATTCTATCAAGATAAAAAACACTACATCAAAGGATTTAGCCTTTTATATGACAGCTAATGTTAGTGAAGATATTGGTCTGGTAACTGATGGTACTGCAACAGCCTGTAATAAAGATACTCTTGAAAAGGAGTTGTTCTTCATTAAAGCGAATTCCGAACAAATCTACTCCGTACATTTTAAGGCTGAAAAAGGGGATTATGATAAAAAATTAAATAGACTTCCTCCTAAAAAGATTATATTTGAAATTGCAGAATAGTTTTATATAGACAAATAAGATAATTGTGTACTGTAAGAAACAGGGTATGTGATATCGTTTCACAAACCCTGTTTTATTCCAATTATTTATTTTCTGTACCCTACGTTCTATATCGCTTCATCAGACCTTAATATCCGCCTTTAATCCAAGCACGTCCCTATTCTCTTCAAGGATTGGCTGTATCACATCCCGGATAAATTCTACCGTCTGTTCCTTTGCACGTCCGGTATAAAGGGACGGATCCATCGCTGCCTTCAATTCCTCCAGGGTCATATTGAAGGAGGGATCAGCTGCAATCAGCTCCAGAAGATTATTCTCCAGGCCCTTTTCCTTTACATTCTTTCCTGCCTCCATGGACAGAGTACGGATTCTCTCATGCAGCTCCTGTCTGTCTCCGCCGGCCTTCACTGCTGCCATCATGATGTTCTCGGTAGCCATGAAGGGAAGCTCCTGCATCAGACGACGCTCAATTACCTTAGGATAGACTACAAGGCCGTCCACGACATTCAAGTAAAGGTCAAGAATTCCGTCCACTGCAAGGAAAGCCTCCGGCACGCTGATACGCTTGTTCGCAGAGTCATCCAACGTACGCTCGAACCATTGGGTTGCCGTCGTGATTGCAGGGTTCATGGCGTCCACCATGACATAGTTAGCCAAGGATGCAATACGCTCGCTTCTCATGGGATTTCTCTTATATGCCATCGCTGAGGAGCCGATCTGGTTCTTCTCGAAGGGCTCTTCGATCTCTTTCAAATGCTGCAGTAATCGGATATCATTAGAGAATTTGTGAGCGCTTACAGCAATTCCTGACAGGACATTCAGCACTCTCAAATCGACCTTTCTGGAATAGGTCTGTCCGGATACCGGGAAGCAGCCGCGAAAGCCCATCTTCTCCGCTATCCTTGCATCCAGCTGCTTAATCTTCTCATGATCCCCGTCGAATAATTCCATAAAGCTTGCCTGGGTTCCCGTCGTTCCCTTGGAACCGAGCAGCTGCATACTGTCTATCATATAGCAAAGATCATCATAATCCAGTTTGATTTCCATGAGCCAGAGTGCTGCTCTTTTTCCTACGGTTGTGGGCTGTGCAGGCTGGAAATGGGTAAACGCCAGTGTCGGCAGCGCACGGTACTCCATGGCAAACTTGCTAAGCTCAGCCATAACATTTACCAGCTTCTTCTTCACCAGCTTTAAGGCTTCCGTCATAATGATGATATCGGTATTATCTCCGACATAGCAGGAGGTGGCACCCAGATGGATAATTCCCTTGGCCTTTGGACATTGCTCCCCGTACGCATAGACATGGCTCATGACATCGTGACGGACAACTGCCTCCCTCTCCCTGGCCACATCGTAATTAATATCCTCCTGAAAAGCTTTCAGCTCATCAATCTGTTCCTGTGTAATATTCAGCCCCAGTTCCTTCTCAGTCTCTGCAAGAGCCACCCAGAGCTTTCTCCAGGTTCTGAACTTCATATCCGGTGAGAAGATGTATTGCATTTCCTTACCGGCATAACGCTCGGATAAGGGTGACATGTATTTATCGTTACTCATCTCTCCTACCCCTTTCTCATCTCCATACTTCTTATCTCATTATTATCTCAATCTCAAAGATTTTTCTATTTCAATATTTCAACATCTCTATATCTCAATATCTCAATACTTCTATATTTCTTATTTTAATATGTCTATCCTTAAGTGGCTTTCGATCAGCTTCCACACCGATGCTGCTAGTCCCGCCAATTCATAATCTCTCTTATTTTACTCTCAAGCACATCAGCCATTTTCCGATGGGTAATCTTACTGGGATGCCAGTCTGCTCCGATCCCGTCCTCGGACTTCTGAACCTCAAAGGGAAGGAAATAGAGCTTCTGATCTCCTTCTTCCGCTTGTCCGGTTACAATTTCCCGGATTACAGGACACAGCTCCTGTCCCATAGCACCCAGGGTACACAGAATTACCGAATCAGGATTGCAGCTTCTGACCTGTCGAAGAAACTGATCATATTTCTCCGCAAACATGGCCACTCGCTCCGGAATACCCTTCGTGTAGCTGTTGTCGTTGGTACCGAGATTGATTACAATGCAATCCGGAACATAACCATGATAATCCCAACGCTCCGGTTCCTTCCCGAGTGCAAGGTCACAAGCTTTATCCGTATAGGGATAAAGCTCCGGCATCAGCCATTCCTCATTCGGGACTTCCTGGTCCGTCCAGTTTGAGATTATTCCGATCCCACTCCAGCTGACCAGATGATAATCCGCATTAAGCGTTCTGGCTGTGATTGCAGCATAAGCATCCCAGGGATTTTCTTGTGTCGTATTAAAGACATCTACCATCCAATCCCCTTCATTTCCATAGCCGCAGGTAATTGAATCTCCGATGAACTCCAGTCTTCTCTGCCTCGTAGGAGCCGGCCTCGGCAGCTGTTCCCCATCGATAGAAAGACTCTTGATTCCAACCTTCCCGAAAGCAGCTTCAGAATATTTCACCAGACAAAGCTTCGTCTCCTTCACTGTTTCGGACTCATACAGAACATAACTGCCCTCTTCCCGCTCCAGTGGGAAGCGCTTAATCGGTTCTTCCTGATCATCCTCAAACACGGCAACCCAAGCCTTATGATTATCGGGAAAGGTCTGAGAATCTGTCCAAAGAACAGCCTCTGCCTTACTGCCCGTAAATATAAATTCTACGGAAGAACAGGAATATCCAAGATAAACAGTTTCATCCTTCTTCAAAGTTCTTCCCATAACTTTTACATAGTTTTGTTCCACCGGAAAATCCATCTGATTTCTACCTCGTTATCATTTCTTCAAGCTGAATCTCTCATTATCCTTTACCGGAAGGCACCCGGCTATACTTCATACTCTCCGCGGATATCCTCCTGCGGAGGCTCAATCGGATATTTACCGGTAAAGCAAGCATCACAAAATCCTTTGTCTCCGCCGATCATATCACTTAACCGCTCTACCTCCAGATAGCCGAGTGAATCCGCACCAATCATCTCACAGATCTGTTCTATGGTATTATTATGTGCGATCAGCTGATCTCCGGTCGGAACATCGGTTCCGAAGTAACAGGGATATAAAAAGGGCGGAGAGCTGATTCGCACATGTACCTCGGTTGCCCCTGCTTTTTTCAGCATCCTGACAATCTTGGCACTCGTCGTACCACGAACGATGGAATCATCAATCATAACCACTCTTTTGCCACGTACCACCTCCGGCAGTACATTGAGCTTAATACGTACACTGGAGACACGCATGGACTGCTTGGGCTTAATAAAGGTTCTTCCGACATAACTGTTCTTTACGAAGGCCATTCCGAACGGAATCTTAGACTCGAAGGAATAACCCATAGCAGCGGCATTTCCCGAATCCGGAACACCGACTACCACATCCGCATCCACCGGATGGGATTGGGCAAGAATTCTTCCTGCCATAATTCTCGAATTGTATACGCTGACCCCATCAAAATAAGTATCCGGTCTGGCGAAATAAATATATTCAAAGATACATTTCGCTATCTTAGGTCCGCACATAGAGGTGTCTGAATGGATCCCATCCTCGTTGATCATCACTACCTCTCCGGGCAGCACATCACGGACAAATTCCGCATCTGCCGCATAAAGGGCAGCTGTCTCCGATGCCAGAATATATGCGTTATTCTTCATGCCGATACAGAGCGGATGAAAGCCTAGAGGATCTCTGGCTCCGATCAGTTTTCTGGGGCTCATGATAACCAGGGAATAAGCACCGCTTAATTTCTTCATGGCTCTTGCCACAGCCTCTTCTACCGTAGCGCTGTTCAAACGCTCTCTGGCGATATGATAAGCGATAACCTCTGAATCTATAGTAGTCTGGAAGATTGCACCGGTATATTCCAGCTCATGCCGGAGCTCGGGTGTATTCACAAGGTTACCGTTGTGTGCCAGCGCCAGGGTTCCCTTGACATAGTTTAAGACCAGTGGCTGGGTATTATTAATATTACTGCCTCCGGCTGTAGAATAGCGGACATGACCGATACCGATGTTACCGCCGCTCAAACCCTCCAGATGCTCCTGGGTGAACACCTCGCTTACCAGGCCCATTCCTTTCCACGCCTTAACTCTTCCCTTTGGACCCTGCGTGTCACTGATGGCGATACCGCAGCTTTCCTGACCTCTGTGCTGCAGGGCAAAGAGCCCATAATAAATCGTGGAAACCACATCGCCGCCATCCAGATCATAGACGCCGAATACGCCGCATTCCTCATGCAATTCATCGGGACAATAATTATCAAATTCCATATTCATAAATATCGTTCCATCCTCTCAAATTCAATCCGCTTAAATTACCCTGTACCTAAAAATCCTTATGAACAAAGACAACAAGAGGCTGTCCAGCCCTGCCTCAACTCCTCTGTGATTAGATTGGATTATGAGATCTAATCCTTAGGAGCGTGTAAGCCGGTCAAAACAGCCTGTATGATCATTTATTGAATTCCAAGACGCTTAAATACTTCCTGATATGCATCCTCAACATTGCCAAGGTCTCTGCGGAAGCGGTCCTTATCTAATTTTTCATGGGTATTACTATCCCAAAGTCTGCAGGTATCCGGTGAGATCTCATCAGCAAGAATAATCTGCCCCTTATATCTTCCGAATTCCACTTTGAAATCAATCAATTCAATACCGATACTCTCAAAATACTTACAAAGCACTTCATTGACCTTGAATACGTATTTTGTAATCAGTTCTATCTCTTCTCTGGTAGCAATTCCGATTGCGATAGCATAATAATCGTTAATCATCGGATCCCCTAAGGCATCATCCTTATAGGAGAATTCCAGGGTAGGACTGATGAAACGGATACCTTCTTCCATGCCCATCTTTTTAGCAAAGCTACCTGCGGATACATTTCGTATGATAACCTCAAGCGGAACGATCTCAACCTTCTTCACGGCTGTCTCACGGTCGCTAAGCTCCTCGATGTAGTGTGTCGGAACTCCTTCCTTCTCTAACAGACGGAATACATGATTAGACATCTTGTTGTTGATTACACCTTTGCCGACAATTGTGCCCTTCTTCAATCCGTTAAAAGCTGTAGCATCGTCCTTGTAGTCTACGATTAAAACGTCTTCCACATCGGTTTTATA
>JAEZLY010000315.1 GCA_023414985.1 Bacillota bacterium
CAACAATACTGATCTCTGCGGAAGCAGCCGGTACGAAGCTTCCGATCTGCGCCATCAGTACGATTAATGCAGTCTGACGCATATAGGTGGATTTTCCGGCCATATTCGGACCGGTGATAATGGAAACACGATTCTTTATATTATCCAGTAAGGTATCATTTGCAACAAACATATCGTGAGAAATCATACGTTCTACCACGGGATGTCTGCCGTTCTTGATATGTATGGAACCGCTGGTATTCATCTCGGGTCGGGTATAGTTATTCTGCTCAGCAACCAGTGCTAAGGAGGCATAGACATCAATCTTTGCGATTGCCTTGGCTGTCTGCTGAATTCGCTTAACCTCCAGAGCGATCTGATCACGTACTTCACAGAACAGATCATATTCCAGAGAAAAGAGCTTGTCCTCTGCTCCCAGAATGATATCCTCCAGGTCTTTTAATTCAGGAGTAGTATAACGCTCCGCATTGGCCAGGGTCTGCTTCCTGATCCAGGTTGGAGGTACGAGATTTGCATAAGAGTTGGTAACTTCTAAATAGTATCCGAAGACGCGGTTATAACGGATCCGGAGGTTTTTAATACCGGTTGCCTCCCGTTCCTTTGTCTCCAAATCCATGAGCCAGTCCTTGCCCTCAGTCTTTGCTTTTCGAAGGCGGTCGACTTCCTCATTGTAACCTTCCTTGATGATACCGCCCTCCTTGAGATTGATCGGAGGTTCTTCGGCAATCGACGTCTGTATCAGTTGAAAGATATCCTCCAGAGAATCCAGCTCCTGATATACCTCTTTTAAGAGCTCGCAATCAAAGCTCTGCATCAGAAATTTGATATGAGGAAGCATGGACAGGGAGGAGCTGAAGGCAATCAGATCCCTTGGGTTGGCACTTTTATAACTGATCTTACTCATCAATCGTTCCAGATCATAAATGGGATTTAAGTATTCCCGGATCTCTTCTCTGGAGATCATATTCTCTTTTAACTGGGTAACAGCTTCCAGTCTCTGATTGATCATGTCAAAATCAATCAAGGGCTGTTCCATGTAACTGCGAAGCAATCTTGCTCCCATTGCTGTCCTGGTTTTATCGAGAACCCATAACAGCGAGCCTTTTTTGGCTTTCTCCCGGATGGTTTCCGTTAATTCCAGATTACGTACCGTGGAGCTGTCCAGCAGCATGTATTTCTCATAAGTATAAGGGGATAGCTTAATGATATGAGAAAGTGAGCTTTTCTGCGTCTCCCGCAAAAACTGCATGATGCAGCCTGCCGCAATCACACCGATGGTATAATCCTTCAAGCCCAGACCATCCAGGGTCGCAACATTAAAATGCTCCTTTAAAGCCCGTACACATAATTCATCGTCAAAATACCAGGGCTCCAGGGGAGACAAGGTCACATTAATATAATTCTTCAGTGCTTCAATATTGACACCGGAAACAAAAAAAGTATCGTTACAGATAATTTCTGAAGGAGACCATTTGTAGATCTCATCCATCAGCTTACGTTCACTGTCAACCTCAGTGACATAATAATCTCCCGTTGTCACATCGACAATGGAGATACCATAAGCATTCGTTGTATGTATTACAGCCATCAGATAATTATTCTTTGTCTCATCCAATACCTGCGTATTAAGATTCGTACCCGGAGTAACGATGCGGATCACTTCTCTTTTCACCAGACCCTTAGCCTGCTTCGGATCCTCGACCTGCTCACAGATGGCAACCCGGTAGCCACGGCTGACCAGCTTGCTGAGATACCCTTCCACTGCATGGTAAGGAACTCCACACATGGGAGCACGTTCCTCCTGACCGATGCTCTTACCGGTTAATGCGATCTCCAATTCTCTGGAACAGACATGAGCATCCTCAAAAAACATTTCATAAAAATCGCCAAGTCGGTAGAATAAAATACAGTCCTTATATTGTTCCTTGATCTCCATATATTGCTGCATCAAAGGAGTTAACTGAGTCATGGTGAACAAATCCTTTCCTTTGTAATAAACAAAAAACCATTACAATTATATCATAATGATATTCGATTGCAATGGTTTTGGCGTTTTAAGTTTGTACGTCAATCTATAAAACATCAGGCTGATCCTCAGCCAGGTTCTCTCCGTCTGCGGCTGTTGTAGCAAGGATATCGCAACGTTCGTTCATCGGGTGTCCATTATGCCCTTTCACCCATTCGAAGGTAACCTGATGAGGCTCCATGGCCTTCAAAAGACGTTTCCATAGATCAATATTTTTTACCGGTTCATTCTTACCCCTTGTCCAACCCTTCTTGATCCACCCCTCCAGCCAGTGTTCATTAAAGGCCTTGACGAGATATTGTGAATCGGAATATATTACGACATGACAGGGCTTAGTCAGAGCCTCCAGCCCGACGATTGCAGCCATGAGCTCCATTCGGTTATTCGTCGTCTTCTTAAAGCCGGCGCTGTATTCTCTTTCATGAACGGTACCCTTCCCATCCACATAGACCACAATAGCACCATAGCCACCCGGCCCCTCCGGATTCCCCCTCGCTGAACCATCCGTATAAATCGTCACATTCATAGTTAATCTCCAATCGAAAAAGTAGGCTAACCCCAAATAAAAAGAATATAAATCGGTAAATCAATAAACAAGCTGAAAATAATATAGATACCATAAGTGATCCACAAAAGATATCACAAAAGATATCACTAAAGATATTATAAAAGTATCATAAATGATGTTTACTATATTTTCTTCTATAGTTGTCAGGTGCGATGGCAGTGATAATCTATTTATCAGACTTTATAACTTTTCTTGGGAATACTTGCTTGCGTATCAGAGTGACTATTCCGGAAATCGTCCAAGGATGGACGATTTAGGAGTGTGCGACAGGGATGTCGCTACACTCCGACGGAATGCTTTACGCGCTGATACGTAAGCTTAGTATTCCCTAAAAGTTATATTTGGAAAGAGAAATAGATTATCACTACCATTGTACCGTCCCTAGCATAAGAAATATCACTGTGAAACCTTATTCCACTCTCCGGTGGTCAGAAAATTCTGTGCTGCCATCTCTGCTCCTTCTATGATTTCGGTCGGATAACCAAGCATATCCAACAGCTTAATAGCATTTTTAGATACTGCCTTGCCCTGATATAACAGATAATCGAAAATAATCTGATGTTCCTCGATCCGCTCCTGAAAATGATAGTTGGAAAAAGCCACATCGAGAATATGCGTCAGCTCGATATCATGTGTAGCTGCAAACACCATGGTGTTCTTGGAAGCCAGAGAGGACAGGATTCTGGAGGAGGCGGCGATACGCTCAAGCGTATTCGTCCCTCGCAGTACCTCATCAATAAAACAAAGAGTAGGTATGTCATCATTCACGCTGTCTAAAATCCTCTTTAGGGACTTGATTTCAACGATATAATAGCTTTCGCTGCTGAAGATATTATCCCTGAGCGCCATGGAGGAATAGATCTGAAAGAAACTTCCCCGGTAGCTTTTCGCAGTGGCGGTATGAATGGTCTGACATAAGATTGCATTGACCGCCAAGGTTTTGATAAAGGTTGATTTACCCGAGGCATTGGAGCCGGTGATCAATACCGATTGTTCCTCAGTAATGGAATTGGGTACAGGCTCCTCCAAAAGCGGATGATATAGCTCCGTGGCCGCCAGCATAGGCTTTCCTGATCTCGTAAGCTCAGGCTCACAATAATAATAGATCAGGTTACGGAAGGATGCGGCCGCCAGCATACTATCCAGATAGCCGACAGTTTCATAAATCCGGTTCAGCTCAGCCCGATTCTTTTTAAAGAAATCAAGCATGGAATTGAATTTAATCAGATCCAAATGAAATAGCATACGGATATAATCCAGAATGATTTCCAGAAGATCGCCGCTTCCACTCTTAGGTGTCAGAAGAAATCCTCCTCTTTGTATCTTGCCGAAGTGTCTGATATCCTCTTTTAACCGGTCTGTATATGCCTTGATTTCAGGCAGATCCATACGAACAAAGACTCTTGTACTGTCCAGCAAACGAAAGATATAGGAAAAGACCAAAAGGTAATTTTCAATTTTGCCTTTACAGGAATAATAATGAAAGGTATTGATGATAAAAAAGGCCAGAGTCAGAAATCCGCCTAACCCCGGATACACAAAAACCAATCCGATAGAAATCAGTAGTCCCAGATCCAGAAGATAGTGAATGAAATTGCTTTCCGTCTTCTGTGCTGCCAAACGGTTGATATATTCGTATACCGAGATAAGCTTTATCTTACCGACTTTAAAAAGTCCGGTCTGCAGCTTTAGCCTGTCCTCTTCGTTCTCGTTCAGATACCTCATCAAGCGGCTGCGTTCCGCTAATTCCGCTTCGTCAAAGCAGGGTTTACGAAGCAGTGCATAAAGATACTCCTCTCCGATGGAGGACTGGGTATTATTCATCTCCATGAAGATTTCATCCATATCAAGATCATTCCAGGTGATATCATCTACATCCAGCCGGTCATCCTTGATGGACTGATAATAGGTCTTGATGGAGTTCATCTTTTCAGAGGTGTATTCTTCTTTCGGCGTATCTCCCCATTCTCTTTTTAGCCGATCCTTCAGCTGCTTTCTGTTCTTTATTTCAGTAAGCCTGCTCCATAGAACGATAGCAAGCACAATTCCGATAATAATTATAAAATACTGCATTTGCAATTCTCCCATCCGGTCCGATAATTTATGTTTTTACATTATGGCTATTATATCGTTCACGGCAAAAGCTGTCAATTCTTACCGGATTAATTTTCAATTAGAATAGAATACAGTAGCCATAAGAAAAATGGTTGGACATAAGTCCAACCATTGATTTGACAAAAGTATCGTTTTAACGACAAAACCAGTTAATATATTACAAAATCATTACAACCTATTCGCTAATATATCTTGCGCATTTTACAGGTGTTCTGTAGTACATATTGCTTATCTTAATACCATCTCTTCTGTTGCTGGCATGGATAACCTGACCATTACCGATATACATAGCAACATGATTGATATAAGAGGAACTGCCATAGAATACCAAATCACCGGGTCTAATGCTGGAAGCTGAAATTGTAGTACCGCCTCTTGCCTGACTTCTGGAGTCACGAGGAATATACATGCCCATTTTTCTATAAAGTGCCTGAACATAACCGGAACAATCAACGCCTACACCAAGTGTGGTTCCTCCCCATACATATCTGTCGCCTAAATAATCCTTAGCAAGATTAATTAAATTAACACGTATAGAGGATACTCCGGTGCCATACTGCAATTCTTCTACGGATACTGCTTTGGATAATTCAAAGGATAAATTAACATATTCCTTTGCAACATAAGCTACTGTACCATCTGCGGAATCTTCAGAGTCAAGACTTACCTTTACCCATTTTCCATGCTCTTCATCATCAGTAAATACCTTAGAATCAAGTACAATCAGCTCTTCACCCTTAGCAACCTGATCAATCAGCTCTGCGTCTGTGGAAGGATTTGATCTGACATTCAGACCGCTGGTATTGGCAGTAGCCACATAACTGCCGACCTTCTTTGCAAGCTGGGTTGCATCGGAACCGGTAATCAGAAATTCGCTTTTTACATAACCGGTTACTTTACCGGATTTTATCTTAGTCCAGCCATTTTTGTTTTCCTCAAGGATCTCACAGCCGCCGTTCTTCGGAAGCTTACCCAAAAGCTTCTGATCTTCGCCTGGGCCGGAACGGACCATTAAGTTCGTATCTACGTTGGCGATACCGATATTGGTAAAACCGGGGATAGGTATCTCATAAGTTGATAAACTGGATATAGTTGATCCATCACTATTCGTGCTGGTAGAGATTTTATCGAAAGTAAAACCAGCAACAGCTTCCTCGTAAGCCATCGCTGTCTTTGGAGTGGCTGTGAGTATTAATGTTCCCGTTACACATACCAAGGAAAATCTAAGGAGCTTCCTATTCATTACATTTCCTCCATATTTTCTTGTTCTATTCGGCGAATTATTAAGTCGTCACATCTTGTAAACAGTATGTAATCCAAATTGTTAACTTAATTATTACACAAATATTAAATATGTTACGTGTGTATTATATCAAAGGCTGGTAATTTTGTCAACTATGTGTCAGTCTTATTTTACAATTTAGTCATTATCTACAAAGCCAGGAAAAAATAATGTCGGAATGGGACATTCTACCTATGCGTTTTTCCATTAGGATAGAACGGTTCCTGTAACTTTTAAAAAATGATTTCATTCTTTTTCGTTGGTAATAAAAAGAGATAAACTTGTGCAATATGACAAGTCTATCTCTATTCATTTAATTTATGGTGACAATTAACAGCTTCTTATATGATAATGCATACGAGTCCGCCGTTGCTGTCATTAATGATTTTCTGCATCGTTTCCTGAAGCTTAAGCTGACTTTCATCTGTCAGCTTATTAATCTTTGTGTTGATACCGTCATCCACCAGCTGTCTGATTGTCTTTCCGAAGATGTTCGTCTCCCAGATTCCCTCGGGATTATCCTTGGCATTGGCATTGATATAGTTGATCAGATCCTTAGCCTGATCCTCGGAACCTACAATCGGAGCTACTTCCGTCAGGATATCAGCCTTGATCATATGAATGGACGGAGCTGTCGCCTTAATCTTAACACCGAATTTATTTCCGTGCTTCATGATCTCCGGCTCTTCTATCCTTACTTCATTTCTCAGTGGTGCTACGATGCCATAACCTTTCTGCCGAACCTCGTTGGCAGCTGCGGATACCTTTTCATATTCGGACTTTCTGGCTGCCAGATCCTTCAGGGTGGAGATCAGCTGGTACTCTCCGCTGATCGGGACACCGATCAGGTCGCTTAAAATCTGATAATAATACATATCATCGAATTCAACATTTACACTGACGGTACCGTCCTGCATATTGATCTTATCCAGTTTGAACCGCTTCACATAATTACTGCCCGTATCAAAGTTGGCCATCCTGGCATCCTTGACCTGGCTGACCTTATGGAACAGCTCTTTTACCGAGGCAATCAGATCTGTCTTCAGCCAATGATCCTGAGGAAGCATCTCAGCCCATTTCGGCATATAGAAATCAAGCTCTGTTACAGGGAAGACGGAAAGGATATTTTCCATAATCCTTGTAATGTCTTCCTTACGGAGCTGCTCGGCATTGACTGGCATAACGGGAACATCATATTCCTCCTGCATCTCCTCCGCAAGTTTCAGAGTATCATTGGAATAAGGCTTATTCGTATTCAGAAGAACGATAAAGGGCTTTCCGAGATGCTTCAGCTCGTTAATGGTTCGTTCTTCCGGAAAATGATAATTGATCCTCGGAATATCTCCGAAGCTTCCGTCCGTAGTAACAACAATACCGATCGTAGAATGATCATTGATTACTTTCCTGGTTCCGATTTCCGCTGCCTGTGTAAACGGAATTTCCTGGTCGAACCAGGGGGTATGTACCATGCGCTCATGCTGGTTTTCAATATGTCCGGAGGCTCCGTCCACCATATATCCTACACAATCGATCAATCGAATTTTTACCTTCGTTTCGTCATTGAAGGTAATCGTGGCAGCTTCCTTCGGGATGAATTTAGGCTCTGTCGTCATGATGGTCTTACCTGCAGCAGCCTGAGGCAATTCATCGATTGCCCGTTCTCTGCTATGGACATCCTCAATACCCGGTATTACCAAGAGATCCATGAATCTCTTAATAAAGGTAGACTTCCCTGTTCTGACCGGCCCTACCACACCGATGTATATTTCACCGCCTGTCCTAGCCTGGATATCATTATAAACATCGTACTGCCCTAACATATGCCAACCCTCCTTAT
>JAEZLY010000317.1 GCA_023414985.1 Bacillota bacterium
ATGGAATACACACGAAGAAAATGGCAATAATAAGGTTAGCCGAATATTGGAGTGTGAATAAAGTGGTAATAAAACGAGGAGATATCTTTTATGCGGATTTAAGACCGGTGATCGGCTCGGAGCAGGGAGGTGTAAGACCTGTCCTGATTATCCAGAATGATACTGGGAACAAGCATAGCCCTACTGTAATCTGTGCGGCAATTACATCAAAAATGAATAAGGCGAAGCTTCCTACCCATGTGGAATTAGATGCTGAGAAATACGGAATAGTAAAGGATTCTGTTATCCTGCTGGAGCAGGTCAGAACGATTGATAAATCCAGATTAAAAGAAAAAGTATGTCATTTGGACCGCGATGTATTAAAGAAGATTGACCGCGCATTAATCATCAGTTTTTCTTCAGATACATATTTTAAATAAGGAACCCGGGGAAGGGTTCCTTTTTCTTTTTTACTGCAACGAAAAAGAGAACCCTTTCGGGTTCTCTTCTGTTATACAGCAGGGGAGCTGTATAACCATAGCGTATAATAGGGTGGGAGTAGAAAGTGTTTTATCACTGTCTATGTTTATAGTATAAGGGCAAAATGTGTACACATTGTGACCATTTTATAAAAAATAAATAAAATTCGAAAAGTTTTGATAAAAAGAAATTGAGAAAGAGGGTGTCAATACCGGTAGCATTGACACCCTCTTCATTATTTATAATGTAGGGAGGAGGAGAGTGAAAAATCTTAATGAAAAAATTAATCACTTTCTATAATTTAGTATAAAAGGCAGATATGTTTAAAGTATGGAGAGAATAAAGACATTTTGTTAATAAATTGGTACACAAATATGGCAAACTTGGTTAATTAACGAACCACTTCAATAAAATGCAATTAAATCCAATGGCTATTAAAAGCCCATGGCTTCCTTCACAGTCTCGGCAAAATCACTCGAGGTTAGCAATTCCAATAGCAAAAAGGCTACTCCGGGAGCTGTCTGCGGACAGTAGGAAGTGATGACATTACGATCCAAGACGATCGGCTCCTTGACCACTGTAACACCAAAGGCTTCCAGCTGCCTCATCCGGTATCCCTGTCTTAAATGGTAGGTGGTTGCTCTGCGACTTTTTAGGATACCGCTTTTTCCGATCGGAAGAGCACCGACACAGACTGAGGCAATCAATTTTCCTTTCGCCTCAAAGCTGCGAATCACATCCAAGAACGCCTCATCATAAGCCTCCTCATAAAAACCGAATTCCTCGAATCCACCGGGAATGGCGAGCGCTGCATAATCCTCGACCTTTACCTCCGATAGCAGCTTATCTACCCGGACAGGAATACCGAAGGTACTGATCACTTCCCTTGTATAGCCGCAGGTTTCCGTGGTAATCGCACAGCCGAAGTCGTTTCGGGCCCAACCGAAAATGTCGATGAATGGGCTGAATTCCATAGTTTCAAAACCTTTTGCCAGAAGAACAAGTATTTTACCGGACATAGTTATCCCCCTTTGTTTTCTTGTGAATGGTTGCGGATATAAATGTTTTGTTAATTATAACATAATATTCTATCAAATCAATTGGGCGATTTGCTTGATATTATTTTGTATATTGTGTAAAATTGAGTACAGATGCATAACGATGCGTTTTATTCAGTAATGCATAATGATTCTAATTAGAGGTATGGAGCTGAAGAGGGCTTATGAAAAGACTTTATTTTAATAATCTGAAAATTAGGACAAAGATGCTGCTGATTTATGCCTTCTGTGTGCTGCTACCGATTATTCTTACAGATGCAATTATTCTTTATAATATGAATAAGAGCTATGAGGAAAGCCAGTTGGTAAGCCTGTCTCATGCGATGGATCGTGTGGAGTATAATTTAAGCTCTTATGTCAACAACTGTATCTTGTTTACCAACAACATGTATTATGACAGATCTTTGAATAAGTTCCTGAACAGACAGTATGCCGACTATCCCAGCTATTATGATGCCTACATGGAGATGCTGACCAGCAATAACTTAAGCTATAATTACAATGCGGGCCTTTTGACAAAAATAGAAGTATTCGCTGATAACAATTCCATGATCGGCGGAGGAAAAATATCCACGATTGACTCTGTTGCTGATGTGACCTGGTTTAAGGAATACAAGAAAAGCAAGAATGGTATCTTTGTATATCCCTATTATGATGAAGATAAGAAATTTATACCGGGCAGCGGTTCAGCCCGGACAATCAGTATTATCCGTACGTTGGATAACTTCGGGAATAACGGAATTGAAAAGCTTTTGAAAATCGACCTTGACTATAACATGATGCTGATGGATCTGCTGAATGAAAAAATCGACGGTACCATCTATGTATGTAACAAGGAGGATATCTTATTCTCCAATTTGCCCAATACAAGTGGTGCAAGGAAATATCCGGCTGCTGCTACCCTGATGGGAACAAAGCCGGTAATGAGTAAAAAATTTGCTGCCGGCAGCGATGAGTGGGAAATCATAGTCTATGCAGAAAAGCTTCCGTTCTGGAGTATCCTGTTCCAGAACAAAGGGCTGCTCTATATCGTATTACTTGACCTTTTCCTGCCCACCATACTGATTTATTTTGTGGGAAAATCCATCAGCCACAGATTATCCATTGTAGCTGTCTATATGGGCAGAGTGGAGAAAGAACAGTTTGACCTGATTCAGACCACGGAAGGGGAGGATGAGGTAGGCAGACTGATCCGAAGCTACAATATGATGGTAACCCGGATCAAGGACCTGATTGAGGTTGTATTCAAGGAAAATGCTGAAAAACAGGCTTTGGAGCTCTCAAAGAAGCAGGCAGAGCTAAAAGCGATCCAAAGTCAGGTTAATCCCCATTTTCTGTTCAATACGCTGGAGACAATCCGGATGCGAAGCCTGATTAAGAAGGAGGATGAGACCGCCAATATCATCGGCGAGCTGGCAATCCTGTTCCGGAAGAGCATGAACTGGGGTTCGGATAATATTACGATCGAAGAAGAAATGAATTTTATAGAGAAATATATCAATATTCAGAAATACCGCTACGGAGAAAAGATTAAATTCTACCATTATGTGATGGAAGGCTGTGAAAGGCTGATGATCCCTAAACTGACCATCGGTACTTTTGTTGAAAATGCCTGTGTTCATGGAATTGAAGCTACCGTCAATGAGGGTGTCATATCTCTGACAATCACAAAGAACGATAAATTCCTTTTTATAGAAATTTCGGATAACGGCAAGGGCTTTGATGAGCAGCGTCTGAATAAGATTAAATGGATGATATCCCATGCGGACACCAAGATGCTGAATGAGTCTAAGAGTACCGGTATGCTGAATGCATTCCTGCGCTTAAAGATGTATTGCGATGGACAGATTGTATTTGATATTGATAGCAGGCCGGAGGACGGAACTGATATTACGATACAGATTCCGCTGGAGGCGGTTCGCGGCGATAGCATTGTTGATAACTATTCACACACGGAGGATGCTTCAGATGATAAAAGTAATGATTGTTGATGATGAACCATATATCAGGCAGGGATTAAGGATTCTGATCAATTGGGAGCAGTATGGTTTTACTGTCTGCGGCGAAGCTGCAAACGGCAGGGAAGCACTTGAATTACTGGAAACAACCGATTTTGATCTGGTTATAACCGATATTAAAATGCCTGTCATGAGCGGTCTGGAGCTGATTGAACAGACCTGGGAACGTGTCTCGAGAAAGATAGGCTTCATTATCCTGAGCGGTTTCTATGAATTTGAATATGCCAGAAAGGCAATTAAGTACAGCGTCATTGATTATGTATTGAAGCCGGTGCAGAAGGAGGAGCTGATCCGGGCTCTGGAAAATTATAAAGATCAGCATTTTAAGCAGATCGCCGAGCGGAAGAAGCAGGAGGATACGAATAAGATCCTCTTTGACCGTCATCTGACGAATCTGATTGCTGACCGATATGATGCGGAAAGTCTGGAGTATGTGAAAAGATACTTGATCGATTCTGTCAATGTCAGATATATCAGTATTGAATATGATTCCTCAGATGATCGTTTTCGCGAGCTTTCTATGGAGGAGAAGATAAAAGCAAAGAACCTGCTGTATGATTCCCTGAAAATATATCTCGGCGATCAGTGGAACCATTCCTATATGGAGGCTAATCCGAATAAGGATGCTTATGGAGTCGGTTTTCTCTTTGTCAGAAAGCTGGAAGAGTTGAATGGCTTGAGTGAAAAGGAGTATATTCAGAAGCTGTATCAGAGGCTGAGTGATGCGGTATCCTATAAGATCATTCTGTATATCGGTCAGAGGGTAGAGGATATCAGCAGCATATCGGAATCCTATAAATCTGCATCGATTGCAAGAACCTTTCAGTTGTTTTCTGCAGAGAAGGATATTGCTTATTATGATGAGATTGAGGAAAAGCCGAAAACAGGAAAATCCTCAGTGGATAAGGAAATCATGGATGACCTGATCAAAGCAATCGAGGAGAATAACGAGGAGTCCATAAACGAAAAAATAGATTTGGTCTATGAGCATTTTAAACAGCTGGCAACGGAACCTGATATTGTAAAAATCAACCTTGACTATCTTCTGTTCAATCTCATCAGCCTTGCCAAGGATATGGATCCTGCCTTTGATCAAGGAGAAATTTATAAGATGATCAGCCAGGGCGGCTACGAGAAAATGGCAGTTCGAGGAAGTGTGAAGCATTTTAAGGAATTTGCACAGGAATTTTCAACCTATCTGATGCAGCTGAGACAGCATGCCTTCGGTGGGGTCCTGACAGAGATTGAGAAGGAGATTACCGAGCATTATATGGATAATCTCAGCCTGAAATCCCTCAGTGAGAAATATTATATCAATTCAGCATACCTCGGGCAGATTTTTAAGCGGCAGTACGGCAGCCCTTTTAAGGATTATCTGAACAATTACAGGATAGAACGTGCGGCGGAATTATTGCTTCGCTCGGATGAGAAGGTTTATCTGATTGCCAGTTCGGTAGGATTTAATAATACGGATTATTTTATCAGCAGATTTGTGCAAATCAAAGGTATCACACCTTTGCAGTACCGGAAACAATTTATGAAAGGCAGAAAGTCCTGACGGACTTTCTGCTTTTTTACATTAATTTCATGTTGGTTTTTGTGCATATATTACAAAAAGTATAGATTAAAATATAACATTATAGAAAATATAATTATTAGTATTTTGACTATACTTTGTAAGTTGATGCAAATGGTGAAGAATGTTATTATAATGTTAGCTGTATTATAGCATTTTGTAAGTTTCCTATCGGAACCCAGAATGTAACTGCAGTAAAAAAAGTAGGGAGGAATAACATGAAAAAAATGAAATCCTTGATTGCCGTTCTTATGGTAATCACAATGTTCGGCACGATGTTTGTTGGCTGTAAGAAAACAGATGACACCACCAACACACAGAGCAATGACACAACAGTAACACAGGCGCCTGCTGATGACAGCAAGGATGCTGCGGCAACTGAGCCGAAAGAAGAAAAAATGTTCACAATGTTCAATGCTGTATCAGGTACAGAAGTTCCTGACGACAACAGATGTTTAAGAGCTATCGCAGATGCTACCGGCGCTTGGGCAAAGGTTACCTGGTTAACAGGACAGACTGCTGACGAGAGAATCGGTGTTATGATCGCCGGCGGCGATTATCCTGATTTTATTACCGGTGCTACAGGTACCCCCGCTTTAATTGAAGCAGGCGCATTAATTGCGATTGATGAGTATTGGGACGATTACCCGAACATCAAGAACTATTTATCTGAGGGAGACTGGAATAAGGTTAGATCAGAGGATGGACATATCTATCTGATCCCTCAGTTCGGTATTATTCAGGGCGAAGACATGGCTACCTATCATTGGGACGAAGCTTTCTGGATTCAGAAGGATGTTCTGATCTGGGCTAACTTCCCGAAGATCACCACCATGGATCAGTATTTTGATGTAATCAAGCAGTACAAGGATGCTCATCCTACCACAGAAGACGGACAGGAGACCGTTGGTTTCTCCATGAGTTCTGAAGACTGGAGATATTTCGGTATCGAGAATCCTCCGTTATTCTTATTAGGCTATCCTAATGATGGCGCATGTATCGTAGATCCGAAGACTGAGACCGCAATCGACTACAATACTGTACCGGAAGCAAAAGATTACTATAAGAGAATTAATAAAGCTTTCAATGATGGCTTAGTTCATCCTGAGACCTTTACTATGACCTATGACCAGTATATGGCTTTACTGTCAACCGGTAGAGTATTAGGTACCCTGGATCAGATGTGGAACTTCAATACCGCACAACAGGCATTAATCACCGATGGTAAGGTTGGAAAGACCTATGTTCCGCTGCCGATTTCCTTTAAGGGTGATGGCGTTCAGCAGTGGCACAGCCCCTCCGCTCTTGATGTATCCAACGGTTTAGCAGTTACTACCAGCTGTAAGGATATCCCCGGAGCTCTGAAGTTTATTAATGATCTGCTTTCTCCTGAGATGATGGCCTTAAGATATTGGGGCCAGGAAGGCACCGATTACATGAAGGGCGATGACGGCGTATTCTATAAGACTGATGAGCAGAGAGCAAATTATGACAATCAGGATTATGTAACCGATAACCTTGTAAATCAGGCTTATGCTTACTTCCCTCACTTTGAAGGTCAGCTTGCAGATGGTCTGAATGCTCAAGATCCGAAGAACCAGCCGAATGAGTTCTACAATACACTGTATGATGTTGAGAAACAGCTTCTCGATGGATATGGATATAAGACATTCCTTGATTTCTTAGGTGATACCAAGACTAAGAACGATCCTTGGTATCCGATGTGGTCCTATACCAATACCTGGACCAGTGATTCACCGGAAGGTCAGGCTAAGCAAAAGATTACTGATCTGAAACATGCATGGCTTCCTAAGGCTATGATGGCTTCTGAAGCAGATTTCGATTCGATTTGGGATCAATATCAGGCTGCATATAAAGATGAAGTTGATGTAGATGCTTATCTGGATTCATTAACAACAGAGATTCAGAGAAGAGCAGCTGTAGCACGTGGCGAAAAGTAGGAGTTATAATGTAATGAATAGATAGCTTAGCTATCTGACAAAGGGGTGTCTTAAAGGATGGTGACTGAAGAGAACTTCCGCTAGCCGTTAAGGCACCCCATTATTAAGACGAAGATAAGTTTATGTAAACATATCTATGCTGCAATAGAGCACTAATTATGCTTACCATAATTCAAATATATCAGTCATTCAAAAGATACGATGGAAGCGACCCTCCATAGTATTCTGAGAACTCAACCATAATGAAACAAGTAAGACTGGAGGCACTCATATGAAAAAGCGCAAACCCTATTATATTATCATTGCTGTGTTATGCTTTGCAGCAGTGATTAATATATTTCTTCCCTATTTGAAGCTTCCTGAGCGACAACCGACCAAAGAAGGAACCGTGCTGGACATCGGTCAAGCAGCACTGAGAAGTCACATCGTGGATAAGACTGCCAGACAGGAGGGCATGAAGAAGTCTGTTGTCTATGATGTAGCGAAGAATGTGGTCAGAGGTAAGGATTTTGATAAAATCGTTGAGGATCTGACCGAAGATCAGTATTACATAGTTGATGAAATTACTACCAAACTCAATGATAAAGAAGCGGAGCTCAAGGATATTACTATATTTAATAGATCCACCTTCGGCTTCTTTGATACGATCAAACTTTGTTCCAATATTATCAAACACCTGGATCAGGATATCATCGATTCGATCGTAATTATCCTCTGCATGCTTCTGACAATTTTATTGCCTCTGGCATCAGGTGTCTATATGTTGATCACCAAGGGAGATAAGTATTACAAATTAGTAAAAAGAATATCGATTGCAGCCATGCTGCTTTCTCTTCTTGGATTAATCAGTTCCAACTCCATCAGTATCGGGGCATTGCAGGTTGAGAAATTTTATTCCAAGAACTGGGGACCCGGTTTCTTTGTAATTATTATTACACAATTTCTGGTATGGCTGGTAGCGACGATTGCTTCCTATCATCAGCAAGCAGAAGGTTATGTAACCTGGAGAATGGTTGTCAGACAGAAGCAGCTGATCTTTATGTCACTTCCGTTCTTAATTTACGGATTTGTATTTTACTATTATCCTCTGGCAGGTTGGACTATGGCGTTCCAGAAATTCAGACCCGCTGCAGAGGAACAGATGTGGATTGCCTGGGAAAAATTTAAGTTCCTGTTCTCTAACAATGAATTCCTGATGGTATTCCGTAATACGGTAGCCATGAGTGTGATCAATCTGGTATTCAGCTTAGTATTTGCCATCGGCTTTGCTTTATTATTGAATGAAGTGAAGAGTATGAAAGGTAAGAAAGTCGTACAGACCATTTCCTATCTGCCTCACTTCTTATCCTGGATTATTGTTGCCGGTATCGTCAGTGATATTCTGGCAATGGAGACAGGTATCGTAAATGATGTGTTGACGAAAACCCACCTTATAGCCGGGTCCATCAATTTCTTTGCGACGCCGAAGTATTTCTGGTGGATCATTGCTTTTGCGGTTGTATGGAAGGAGACCGGCTGGAACAGTATCATCTATCTGGCGGCTATGACCTCCATCAATCCGGACTTATATGAGGCGGCATCCATTGACGGTGCAGGTAGATTTAAGAAAATGCGTCATATTACTCTTCCCGGAATCAAATCCACGATTTTTGTATTGTTAATCATCAATCTTGGTATGATCATGAACTCCGGATTCGAAGCCCAGTACCTATTGGGAAGAGATTTAACGAAAGCGACTTCCTATGTAATTGATGTATTCGTCCTTAATAATTGCTTTGGTGCAGGAATCGATTTCTCCCTCGGTACCGCAGCAGGTATCTTTAAGAGTGTTGTAAGTATCCTATTGATATTCGTAGCGAACCAGGTAGCTAAGACTGCCGGTGAAGAGCGGTTATTCTAGGAGGAGGGCTGAAAAATGAAGAATAAAAGAAGGAAAAAGAGTAAAGCAGATATCGCATTTATCATTGTTAATACATTGGTTTTAACCATTTTCTGTATAGTGACATTGTATCCCATCCTGAATACACTGGCAATTTCGTTGAATGATGGTATGGATGCAATCAAAGGCGGAATCTATCTGTTACCTAGAAAGTTCACACTGCAGAATTTCTATTCCGTAGTTACCCAGGATAATATGATAGCCGCAATTAGGACCTCTGTATTACGTACAGTGATCGCAACCTTTTTGCAGATGTTTACCACTGCATTACTGGCCTATGTATTATCCAGAAAAGAATTCCTGTTCCAGAAGCAGGTTTCCCTTTTTTATGTACTTACCATGTACGTCAGTGGTGGTCTTGTCCCGACCCTGTTACTGTTTAAGAGCTTAGGCTTAACCAATAACTTCTGGGTATATATCATTCCGCGTATGATCAGTGCTTTCAACATGATCGTCATCCGAACATTTATGAACGGTCTGCCGGACAGCTTTGTGGAGTCGGCGCAGGTAGACGGTGCCGGACACTTAAGGATTTTCTTCCGGATCATTATACCGCTTTGTAAACCGGTTATGGCAACGGTAGCTCTATTTATCGCTGTATTTCAGTGGAATTCCTGGTTTGACGCAATGCTCTATAATCAGAACAGACCAGACCTTACAACGATGCAATATGAATTGATGAAGCTGCTTAGTTCGGTATCCCAGCAGACGGGTAGCGCTTCCACCATGAAAAATGCCCAGAATCAGATCACACCGATTACCATACGTGCGGCTACAGCAATCTTTACGGCTGCACCTATCGTATGTCTGTATCCTTTCCTGCAGAAATATTTCATCAACGGTATGATGGTCGGCGGTGTAAAAGAATAATCCGAAAAACTCCATGAAATATGGGGCTGTAACAAAAAGATATGGCATAACATGAGATAAAAACAACAGGCATCCCTCACACACAGGTTGCCGGACATCTTACTGTTTTGTAAGCCATGATCAAACAGGTTTGTTTGCTCTTGTCTTACAAAACCAGTAACCTGTCCGTCAAACAGTGCATTATGGGATGCCTGTTATTCTTACCCCATATTATTGTCTTTTTGTAACAGCCCCCATTTTCACTCGTGCTATTTGCCGAAAACCAATGAGGGGTAGGAAAAGGTCACCCGGAAAGGGCATCAGGAGAGTTTTCTGAGAGGCCATTTTGGAATGGATTTCTTCTTGGCAGTCGGTAGCTTTTGCTTGAAATATGTCCTAAAAGTATGTAAAATGGTTATAGGTAATACTGACTATACATCACCGGGAGAAAGATATGCGGATTGGATTATTAAGACACTTTAAGGTAAATTGTCCTCATAAACGAATGATGACCTCACAGGAATTTCGTGAATGGTCTCAGAAGTATGAGGTTTCGAAGGTTATAAAGAAAAAGGTCGAGATGTATGGAATTGAATGGGACATCTGCTATGTCAGCGATTTACCGCGTGCCATTACAACAGCGCAGGAGGTCTATAGCGGACATCTGATGATAGACAAGCTCCTTCGGGAAGTAGATAATGCGCCTTTCATACATACGGAGCGTATCCGGCTACCCTTTGAACTCTGGCATATCTGCGGTAGGCTTGCCTGGTACTTTAAATCGAAAAGCCAGCCGGAAACAATCATCGGTACCAGAAAGAGAATCAATTCCTTTTTAGATTGTATTGACTGGTCAAAAGATAATATACTGATCGTATTCCACGGCTTCATGCTGTATAATTTTCAGAAGGAACTCCGTAAGCGCGGTTTTCAGGGAGAGAAGCTCAAACTCGTGAAAAATGGCGTGTTATATGAATATATCAAGGAAGAAGAGCAGAAGGAAGTACTGGAGAATGAAGGTAACGCTGATTTGTGTGGGTAAATTAAAGGAAAAATATCTGACGCAGGGAGTAGAGGAATATATGAAACGCCTCGGAAGATATTGCAGTCTTGAGATCATAGAATTGGCGGATGAGAAGACCCCGGACAATGCATCCGATGCTTTGGAGGATGCGATAAAGAGAAGAGAAGGCGAACGGATACTGAAGGCACTGAAGGAGGATGCTTACTGTATCGCACTGGCGATAGAGGGCAGCATGCTATCTTCGGAGGATCTGGCCGATAAGATAGATACCCTCGGTATCGGAGGAACCAGTCATATCAGCTTTATCATTGGAGGTTCTCTCGGTTTATCTGAGGAGGTATTGAAAAGGGCTGATTTTAAGCTGAGTTTCTCAAGGATGACCTTTCCGCATCAGTTGATGAGAATGATATTATTGGAACAGATTTACCGTGCCTACAGGATTATTAAGAAAGAACCGTATCATAAATGACGACGATTTTTGCATTCTATCTTCATTCAAAAAGGAGCATATTATGAATACCTATATTGCATTCTTACGGGGTATCAATGTTGGCGGAAATACATGTTTACCGATGGCAGAGCTTAGAGCAGCATGTAATGAAATAGGATTCAAAAACGTACGTACCTATATACAAAGCGGTAATGTTATTTTTGAAAGCGACCTCCCGGAAGAAATGCTGATCACAATGTTGGAGAAAGCATTGTACGATAAGGTAGAAAAGCACATTCCTGTTATGATACGCATGGTAGAAGAACTTGAGCTGGTCAATTCCGGCAATCCATTTCCCGATGCAAAACCAGCACTTGTTGGAGTCATGTTTTTTAAAGCCCCGGTACCCAGCGACTTATTAATAAATGTCACTATTTCAGGGCCGGAAGAAGTAAAAATTTCCAAAAGGGAGATCTATATTCATTTTCCTGATGGTATGGGCCGCTCGAAGTTAAAACTTCCCTTGGCGCAACAAGGGACAGTTCGTAACATTAATACCATTACTAAGCTAATTGAACTAAGTCGAGAAAAATAGATTAACTTTATGATGAAAAAATAAGTGAGGTCATATCATGGCAAAAAATCAGATCTATAAAATGAGCTTCGCGAGTGTCTATCCCCTTTTAGTTGCGAAGGCAGAGA
>JAEZLY010000001.1 GCA_023414985.1 Bacillota bacterium
GAATTGGAGAGGGTCTAAGAACAAAAATCAATGTCAATCTGGGAGTATCAGGAGATTGCGCTGATTATACCAAAGAGTTGGAGAAGGTAAAGCTTGCGCTTGAATTCGGTGCTGAGGCTATCATGGATTTGAGTAATTACGGAAAGACCAACCGGTTTCGAGAAGAATTGATTGCATGCTCACCGGCGATGATAGGCACTGTCCCGATGTATGATGCCATCGGTTATCTGGAAAAGGATCTCATGGATATCGGGGCTAAGGATTTTCTAAAGGTTGTAGAGGCTCATGCAAAACAAGGAGTGGATTTTATGACCATTCATGCGGGTATCAATAAAAGAGCAGTAGAAAGCTTTATGAGTTCTAAGAGATTGACGAATATCGTATCCCGCGGAGGCTCCTTATTATTTGCCTGGATGAAGATGACGGGGAATGAAAACCCCTTCTATGAGTATTATGATGATGTACTTGACATACTGCAGGAGTACGATGTGACAATCAGCCTGGGAGATGCACTTCGCCCCGGCAGTATTCATGACAGTACGGATGCAGGACAGATTGCTGAGCTGATTGAGCTCGGAAAGCTGACGGAGCAGGCCTGGGCAAAGAAGGTCCAGGTCATGGTGGAGGGTCCGGGACACATGGCACTGAATGAAATTGCAGCAAATATGACCCTGCAGAAAAGACTTTGTCATAATGCACCATTTTACGTTTTGGGACCGTTGGTTACGGATATCGCGCCCGGCTACGACCATATTACCTCTGCGATCGGGGGAGCAATCGCTGCTGCTAACGGTGCGGATTTCCTGTGCTATGTGACTCCGGCAGAGCACTTGAGACTTCCGGACTTGGCAGATGTGAAGGAAGGAATTATTGCATCAAAGATTGCAGCACATGCGGCTGATATCGCGAAGGGAATCCCCGGGGCCAGAGAACGCGATGACCGAATGAGCGATGCCAGAAGAAGGATTGACTGGGAGGGAATGTTCGAATGTGCAATTGACCCGAAGAAAGCCAGGGAGTACTTCGAGAGCACACCTCCGAGTGATAAGCATAGTTGCTCCATGTGCGGAAAGATGTGTGCCATGAGAACGACCAACCTGATCTTAAGCGGTGAGAAGGTAGAAATACTCTAGATATAAAATAAGAGGAAAACCGAATAATTGAAGAATAACTACCTAAATGAAAAATAGTCAGAAGGTAAAAGGACAAAAGGTAGAGAGTAAATCGAAGTATAGAAAAAATTGGATAATTAGATAAAAGGAGTACGATATGTTAAAAGAAATGCTTGAAAATGTTAGAAATATGACCCCATTAGTACATAATATCACAAACTATGTGACAGTTAACGATTGCGCAAATATTCTTCTGGCCTGTGGAGGCTCGCCGATTATGGCGGATGACATCTCGGAGGTGGAGGAGATCATAACAATCTGTAATTCTCTCATGATCAACATCGGAACCCTGAATGAACGGACTGTAAAATCCATGCTTGCAGCAGGAAAGAAAGCAAATCAGCTGAATAAACCGATTGTCTTTGACCCGGTTGGGATTGGTGCCTCCGGTCTTCGTACCGAAACATCAAAGCTCCTGCTTAAGGAGTTGGATTTTAGCGTGATCCGCGGCAACATCAGTGAAATTAAGAGGGTCTACCAGGTGGTTCAGAATATCCTGGAAGAGGGGGCACTGCAGCAGACGCTGCCCGGAGAGAGAATAGCAGATGGGAGTACTGCAGAAGTCAGAGGGGTGGATGCCAGTATTTCCGATTGTGTCACGGAAGATAATCTGGAGGCGACAATTGCTTTTGCTAAGCGATTATCGCAGATCACCAAAGCGGTTATCGTAATCACGGGTGCCATTGATATCATAGCAGATACGAAGAATGCATTTATCGTTCGCAATGGTCATCCGATGATGAGCAGGATTACTGGCAGCGGCTGCATGCTTACCTCAGTCCTGGGTGCCTATTGCACAGCCAATCCTGCGGAATTGACTGCAGCATGTGCTGCGGCTGTCTGTGCAATGGGACTGAGCGGTGAATTAGCATACGATAAAATAACATCATTGGGAGAGGGGACCGGTTCCTTCCGAACCTATCTGATTGACTTTATGAGTCGGATGGATGGACTTATGCTGGAGCAAGGAGCGAAGCTTCAGCGCGTTTAGATGCAATTGTGAATGATCAGATGCTTTAATCAATTACATGACAGGAAAAGTAAGAAGGGATTGGAGTCAGAGCATGAATATAAGAAGAAAGGATCTATTGTTATATGCCGTGACTGATCGGAGCTGGCTGAAGGGCGACAGTTTGATCAGACAGGTAAGGGAAGCAGTGGAGGCGGGAGTTACGTTGCTGCAGCTCAGAGAGAAGGAATTGCCTTTTGATGAGTTAATAGCATTGGCAGAGGAAATCCATGAGATAACAAAACAGTATGGCATTCCGTTGATTATCAATGATAATGTCGAGGCAGCCCTGGTGGTCGGAGCTGAAGGGGTGCATCTTGGTCAGGAGGATATGGAGCTACAGAATGCCAGAACCAGGCTTGGGAATGATAAAATCATCGGTATATCTGCACATACGGTAGAAGAAGCGATCAAAGCACAGAATAGCGGGGCAGATTATATTGGGACAGGAGCGATATTTTCAACTGCGACGAAATCGGATGCCCATGATGTTGCCCTTCAGACCTTGTCAGCTATCTGCAGCGCCGTGTCCATACCGGTAGTTGCCATCGGCGGAATCACAAAAGAGAATATGCAAAAGCTGAAGGGATCAGGAATAGCCGGAGTAGCGGTGGTATCAGCAATTTTTGCCCAGCCTGAGATAGGCAGGGCAACAAAAGAACTGGCTGATTTAGCGAAGCAGGTGATTGGGGAAGCTTAAAAATATCGAACGCAGCTTCCTAAATAGAAAAACAGTCTTCGAGAAAGAGAGAAGGGGGATAAGATGAAGACAGTATTAACGATCGCCGGTTCGGATTGCAGCGGTGGAGCAGGAATTCAGGCGGATATAAAGACGATCACAGTACATAAGCTGTATGCAATGAGTGTCATTACGGCACTGACAGCTCAGAATACGACAGGAGTAAGTGCAATCTATGAGGTAAGTGCGGAATTTGTTGCGGAACAATTGGAGATGGTCTATACTGATATCCGGCCGGATGCCGTGAAGATAGGAATGGTATCGGATTGCCGACTGATTGATGCAATCGCAGATAAGCTGCTTCAGTATAAGGCAGAAAGGATAGTACTTGATCCGGTGATGGTAGCGACCAGCGGAAGCAGACTGATGAAGCAGGAGGCGGTGAAGCATCTTATTGAGAGGTTACTGCCGTTGGCTGCTGTTATCACTCCTAATATTCCGGAAGCAGAACTGTTGAGCAGCGTCACTATAGAGTCGAAAGAGGATATGCTAAAGGCCGCTGAAAGAATAGCCCAATATTATCAGGGAAACATTCTGTTGAAAGGAGGCCATCTGGTAGGCAGCAGCGATGATCTCCTATATCGACAGGGAGAACACCGGTGGTACAGCAGAGCCCGTATAGATAATCCGAACACGCATGGAACAGGCTGCACCTTGTCTTCGGCAATCGCCTGCAACCTTGCACTGGGGATGGATATCCCGGAGAGTATCGATTTAGCGAAGAAATATCTTACGGGAGCAATAGAAGCAGGCCTTGATTTGGGCAAAGGAAGAGGCCCCTTAAATCATGCCTATCGCCTATAGGCCACACGACCATATTCGATAAATTATACTTTAAATGTCTTGTAAATTTTACTGAAATATAGTAAAATATTTTACAAAACAAGAAAAAAGTTTACTGATCCGAAAGGAGAATGGATATGGTCGGGATTAAAGAGGTTGCAAGAGCGGCAGGTGTATCGGTATCTACGGTTTCCAATGTCCTGAATAATAAGAAGAATGTCGGTGAAGAGACAAGAGACAGGGTACATAAGATCTGCGAAGAGCTGAATTACCATCCGAATGAGGCAGGAAGAGGATTGAAATCCGGAAGGCCTAATACCATACTGTTTAATTTCAGTGATTTTGACCGGAGCTTTTACCTAAAGATTATTAACGGAATCAGCGACTATGTGAATGACAATGATTTTGACTTAATCATCTGTACGGATAAATCCTGTGAGAAATATATGAATAACAGCCTGACCAGCGGCAGTATTATACTGGATAAGAAGATGCAGGATGAGACGCTCAACCGAATTGCCAGTGAGAATTATCCGATCATAGCACTCGACAGAGTCATGAATAATCCCTGGATCAAGAGTGTTGTTGTCAATAATTATGATCCAATGTATGAGATGATACAGGGTGTGATCGATAGAGGCTATCGCCATTTTGGTTTTGTCGGCGGCCCGGAGGAGACAGCGGACAATAAGGAGCGCTATAAGGCATTCCGGGATGCATTGCAGGCGAATAACCTCGAATTCCAGCAGAAGAGCTACTTCGCAGGGAATTACCGTGAGAAAAGCGGATATACGGCAGCGAAGATCCTGATGCTGAGCAGGGAGCTCCCGGATTGTCTGGTCTGTGCCAACGATAATATGGCAATCGGTGCAATGAAAGCCTTCCGGGATAATGGAATACGGGTTCCTCAGGATATTGCGGTAACCGGCTTTGATAACTGTGACCTGGCAGAAGCCATGGGATTGACCACGGTATCTATACCGAACTACGAACGCGGTTATATCGCTGCCCGATATCTGATTGAGAATATACGTGGACAGAAGAATGTAGAGACCTTTAAAATTGCTGCAAAGATCATCTTTAGGGACAGTGTTGGAATAAAGAAATAGACATTTTAAGTAAAAAGCCAGTAAAATGAAGTACATTTTACATAAAGTCACGTGATAATCGACAATTTGGATGAGGATCACGTGGCTTTTTTGTGGCATGAAATGTACATATTACACAAAAATAATAATAACAAATAGGATTTATTGCAACATTATTGACAAAGAATATAAATTATACTATTATTTTAGTGTAACGTTTTATTATTTATTTATCAGTAAGGAGAGGGCGATATGAAATTAAAAAAATGGTTAGGAGTTTTACTAGCGACAGTCATGGTAATGAGCATGTTTTTAACAGGCTGTGGTAAGACAGAGGGAAGCAACACAGAGGGTACAGACGCTCAGAAGAATACAGACAGCGCGGCTGCTACTGACAGCGGCAGTGACACAAAGGCAGACCCCGGAAATACTCAGACACAGGCTGCCAAGAAGATCATCATCTTCCAGTCAAAGGTAGAAATCACCGATCAGCTGGATGCATGTGCGAAGGAATATCAGGCAGAGACAGGTACCGAGGTTGAGGTTTGGTCAACCACAGGTGATGACTATCTGCAGCAGTTAAAGATTAAGCTCGGCAACAATCAGGGACCTACTGTATTCTCACTGGCACCCGGTGCTGAATCAGAAGAACTGAAAGCATATACACAGGACTTAAGCGATCTGTCCTTTATCAAGGATATCTCACCGAATATGGCAGATGTGATTGACGGTAAGACAGTCGGTATCCCTTATACTATGGAAGGCTTCGGTATTGTTTATAATAAGAGCCTCATTGATCCCGCTAAGGTTAATAACTATGATACCTTCGTACAGATGCTGAAGGATCAGAAGGCAGCCGGCATCAACGGCTTCAGCTTATCACAGGAAAGCTACTTCTTAATCGGACATATCTTAAATACACCTTTTGCATTACAGGCAGATCCTCAGGATTTCATCAAGAAGCTTGTTGCAGGGGAGGTTAAATTACAGGGAACTCCTGAATTTGATGAATTTGCAAAATTCATGGAAGCAATCAGAGAGAACACAGGCAATCCTTTGGAAGTAAATTATGATAAGGAAATCGGTGATCTTGCAACCGGTAAATCCGCTTCTATTCATCAGGGTAACTGGTGCTACGGTATGTTCAAGGATTACACCCTGAACTTCGATCTTGGTCTGATGGCATTCCCGCTGATGGGTAATGACAAGCTTGCAGTCAGCGTTCCGTCCTGCTGGTATGTGAATTCTCAGGCAAAGCCGGAGGAGATCCAGGCAGGGAAGGACTTCTTAAATTGGTTATATACCAGTGAGACCGGAAAGAAATACTTAATGGATGAGTTCGGATTTATTCCTGTTGTTTCAACCATGACTAACTCTAAACTGGATCCTCTTTCCCAGAGCGTTGCAGATTATGCAGCAGCCGGAAAGACAATCTCCTGGCCGATGAAGTACTGGCCTGCAGGTATCGTTGATGTCTATATGGTACCGATTATGCAGGAATTCTTTACCACCGATATGACAGGACAACAGTTATTAGAGAAACTGACAGAAGCCTTTGTACAGGCAGGCGCAGCAAAGTAATTTCTTAACCTTCAAGGGCTTCTGCGAAGCGTTTCGTGGAAGCCCTTGGAATATCCACTGAGAAGGAGTGTAGCTATGAGAAAGAAAAGGGATCGGGCTTGGTATTGTCTGTTCGTGTTACCTTTGTTATTTGTTTTTACATCAGTAGTAATTCTGCCGTTTATTATAGGTATCGGATATTCCTTCATTTCATGGGATGGAATGCCGCTGAACCCCAAAACTTTTGTTGGCTTTGAAAATTACACAAGATTGTTTGCGGATTCAAGATTTCTTAACTCCGCAGGACATACGATCGTGTTTACCATATTTGCCGTATTGCTAATCAACATACTCGGTCTGGCCTTCGCCCTGGCAGTCACCGGTTCCTTAAAGGTAAGAAATGCTGCAAGAACGATGCTGTTCATGCCATATCTGATCGGTGGATTAATCCTGGGTTATATCTGGAAATTTATCTTTGCGGACGTATTCAAATCCATCGGAGAGATGACCGGTGCAACAAAGATATTCTTCAGCTGGCTTCTCAATCCGAAATATGCGCTGGTTGCAATGATTATCGTGGCTACCTGGCAGATGGCCGGATATATCATGATTGTCTACATAAACGGAATTCAGGCGATGCCGGATGACGTAATCGAAGCAGGCAAGGTGGACGGAGCGAACTTCTGGCAGAGTCTGTTCCGGATTAAGTTCCCGCTCTTGATGCCATCCTTTACGATCTGCCTCTTCCTGACTCTGTCCAACTGCTTTAAGATCTTCGATGTGAACTTTTCCCTTACTTCAGGCGGACCAAATAATGCGACGGAAATGATGGCATTGAACATCTATAATGAGATTTTCTCCCTGAATCACTATGGCTATGGTCAGGCAAAGGCAATCATATTCTTTATCGCTGTGGCAATCATTACATTGATTCAGGTATCAATCACAAAGAAGAGAGAGGTGGAGATGTGATGAAAAGAATTCTTAAGCTTTTGACGGAACTCATCGTTATCATATTCTGTACCTTTTACCTCTTCCCGATTTATATCGTACTGGTCAATGCCTTCAAGAACAGGCAGGAGCTTTATGAGAATATGGTAGCGCTTCCGCATAGCCTGACGCTCGAATACTTTGCCAAAGCAATGGAGAAGATGAACTTCCTCAGAGCCTTCGGTAATTCCCTGATTGTCACCTGTGTCTCAATCGGAATTATCATAATCCTTGCATCCATGACAGCCTGGATGCTGGTACGAACCAATGATAAATTCAGTAATCTGCTGTTTATGATCTTTGTTGCAACGATGATCATTCCCTTCCAGACAATCATGATGCCCCTGATGCAGATCATGGGCTGGGCTAGAGACACGCTTCATATACCTATGGTCAATACGATCGGCGGATTGATCTATATGAATGTCGGGTTCGGTACCAGTATGGCAGTATTCCTCTATCATGGCTTCGTCAAGTCGATCCCCTTATCTCTGGAGGAGGCTGCGACAATCGACGGCTGCAACAAATTCGGTGTGTTCTGGAAGATTGTATTCCCTATGCTGAAGCCGACTACGGTTACAGTCATGATCCTGGATGTCATCTGGATCTGGAATGACTATCTGCTTCCTTCCCTGGCCTTGTCCAGTAAATCACTCCGGACAATTCCTTTATCAACTGCTTCCTTCTTCGGTCAGTTTACGATTGAATGGAACCTGGCTATGGCAGGCCTGATGCTTACCATTATTCCGGTTATCATCTTTTATCTTGCCGCACAGAAGTACATTGTCAAGGGTGTGGCAGCAGGAGCGGTAAAATCATAAGCATGGAGCAGAATGGGCAGAGATGCCGGACAGAAGTACGGACAGGTTCGAAAGATGGAGGAGTTCAATGGGATTGCAATATAAGATTTATGAGATAGATAATTTAAGCAAGGATAATAATGACTTAATGGTAAATGAGACCGTATTCCACAATGCGAATGGATACATAGGAATCCGTGGGAATTATGAGGAGGGATATCCTGCCGGATATGACACAATCCGGGGCTCTTATATCAATGGGTTTTATGACATAGCAGATATGAAGCAGGCGGAAAAGCTCTGCGGACTGGTAGAGGATAAGCAGGCAATGCTGAATATCGCAGACACACAGACGATCCATCTGCTGATAGACGGGGAAGCCTTCAGCTTATTTGAGGGAAAAGTGCTGGAGAGTAAGAGATGGCTTGATATGGAGGCCGGGGTTACAGGACGGACAATTCAGTGGTGTTCCCCTGCCGGAAAGCAGGTTGAAATTGAAATCCGAAGGATGACCTCCTTTCGTCAGTTATCCTTATTTACGATTGAATACAGAGTAAGAGCAGTAAACTTCAGCGGAGTCATCAATTTCCGATCCTATCACCTGGGCGAGGTCTCCAACTACAGTAATGCAGATGATCCGAGAGTAGCGCAGGAGACAAAAAAATACCTGCACCCCGTCAAGGCACAGGTCATTGACGGAGTTTCCTATCTGACCTCACAGACCACCAAGTCGAACCTTTCGGTCTGTACCGCGGTAGTCCACAAGTTATCCAAAGAGGGGAGTATCGTAACGAAAGGTCTGGAGCATAGCGCCATCTGCAAGATAGAGACCTATCTCCGTGAAAATGAGTCTGTCTCTTTGTCAAAGTATACCGTGTTCTGTGATTCAATCCGTCACGGTGATTGTCAGAAGGCAGCTGAACAGGAGATGTCGAAGGCACTGGCTGCTCCTTTAACAAAGCATTATGAGGACCAGAAGGCTTATTTAAAGGAATTCTGGGATAACTGCATGTTGGAGATCAAGGGGGATGATGCACTGACTGAGGCAGTGAATTATAATATGTATCAGCTCGTGCAGTCAGTCGGAAAGGACGAATACTGCAATATCGCTGCCAAGGGCTTAAGTGGGGAAGGTTATGAAGGGCATTATTTTTGGGATACAGAGATGTATATCCAGCCCTTCTTTAACCTAACAGAACCGGCTATCACGAAGAATTTGATCAGCTTCCGTTACAGTACCCTGGAGCAGGCAAGGGAAAATGCCCATATCCTTGGTCATAAGAAGGGCGTATTATTTCCCTGGAGAACGATCATGGGAGTGGAATGCTCCGGGTATTTTCCTTCCGGAACAGCAGCCTACCATATCAACGGAGATATCGCATATTCCATCATAGCATATTATCTGGTGACCAAGGATCTGGATTTCATCGCAGAAAAGGGTGCGGAGATCCTCTTTGAGACAGCCAGACTATGGATGGATCTGGGTAATTATTATCAGGGCAGCTTCCGGATCAATGAAGTAACCGGTCCCGATGAATATACCTGCATGGTAAATAATAATTATTTTACCAATGCCGGTGCTCAGTACAATCTGCGCTGGGCTGTGAAGTTCTATGAACTGCTGAGACAGGAAGGCAGGCTGGAGGCACTGACGGAGAAGCTTAAGCTGACCGAGGAGGAGATCCGGGAGTTTGCGAAGGCAGCAGAAGCGATGTATCTTCC
>JAEZLY010000009.1 GCA_023414985.1 Bacillota bacterium
CGGCGAGGAAGAGACCTCCTCTACCGCTTCGGAAGAATAATAAGTTAAGTTGGGCTGTCGCATTCAATTGTGCGACGCCCTTTTTTTGTGGTATATATAATGGTTTAAATGATAAATAGCGTGTGGATTATTACTCCACACGCTATATTTTTTTGAAGTGATAAACCTTCCAAGTTTGCAAGGCGACGCAAATCGCTCAATTCATATTTACTACACGGAATTTAGTTTCCTATTTGATGATAAACTCTGAATTTACAAGCTCATGATACTTAGCCCGGATTGGAAGCAATCCGGCATCCTCGAGAATATCCTGAAGGAAGGTCAGGTTTCCTTCGTCTAGGCGAAGATCCTTCTTCCAAGTATCCTGCTCCTGATATCTGGCAGTCATAATCGCCAGCTCTTCCTTGGTCGTATCAGGAAATTGCGGCTTGATCATACGGGAGACCTCTGCCGCAGAATGGGAATTCACATATTCTACACCCTTCTGGAGTGCTTTCATGAATAGCTTCAGCTGCTCCTGCTGTTCTGCCGGATAGCTGCTTCGAATGCAGATTGCGGTCTCAGGTATTCTACCGCTCTCCTCACCCAGTGTTGCTACCACCTTGCCGCTGCCCTCCAACTCTATCGTAGTTGCGGTCGGTTCAAAAACAAGCGCGTAATCTCCTTTACCCGAGGTAAATTCCTTCGCCACCGCTTTAATATCCGTATCCGGGAGAAGGGTTACTTCTGTCTTACTCTTAATCCCATGCTTTTTCAGGACATAATCTAGAACCGCTTCCGGAAGCTTTCCGCCACCGCCGTTCATTACGGTCTTTCCCTTCAAGCCCTCCCAGGTAAACTTCTCTGCTGAATCCCTGGAGACCAGGAATTCCTCCGCTCTCTGTGTCAACTGACCGATACAGATCAGGCTTTCCTTTGCTTCTTTGTTGCCATATAGGTAAAGTGAAATCTCCGTCCCAAGAATCCCGATATTACATTTCCCTTCCAGCAAAGCTTCCTTGGTCTTATCTGCTCCCTTCCCCCCAGCCATTCTGACATGCAGCCCCTCATCTTTAAAATATCCCTTCTCGATCGCTACATAGAGAGGGGCATAGCTGACCGAATGGGCTGCTTCATTTATTATAAACTCGGACAGCCTAAGCTCTTTGCTGCAGCTGCCCAGCATGATTATAGAGAACAAAACTATAAAACATACACATATTCTTTTCATGGATTCCTCCGAAGCTAATTTATTTATAATAAATTATATTCCCGGGAACCGCTCGTATGAGTATTGTTGTACTTATATATAGTCTACTGCCTTCATAAACATAATAAATAAGTTGAATATATAAGATATAAAGCCTGTTTTTGCTATTAATCTTCATATGCTCCGAGAGATGCTCGTTATTTCACATAAGTAAATTCAGAGAAAGCAGCTGCACCGCCAGTCTCCTTGGTAGCAAATAGGAATAGACCGAAACGGCAACCGGTGAAGTGATCCATCTTGAAGTATAGCTTATGGGTAATGCCAAGCCGCCTCCATTCTCCAGCTTCCTGATAGAAGAAGTTCGCCTCATCAATCCCATCTGTAAAATCAATTGCCACCTTTAAGGCTACAGTACTGCTGCCAATGGGTATTCTCGCAAATTCCGTTCCCGGTTCATTATCTCCGGACAAAGCATAGAATTCTTCATTTTCCGCCACTCTGGCCTGCATCACAAGATAATATTGATCTACTTCCCTGGTAATTGTAATCAATCCATAACAACCCTGAAAGGCACAGATCCCGGCATAATCTCCATTCTTGATTTCACCTGCATCAACTGTAACGTAAGCCTCGCACTTTGGATATACCGTCCGCTGGGTCAAGGTATTAACTGCCTGTAGGACATTCCTACTGAGCTTTCCGGTACGAAGCCTTAATGTGCCGGGTTGCTCTGTCACTGACCATAGCTGCTCCTGCGGAGTATGGTTCCACTGCCAGAAACTTTTTAACTTGACTTTTCCATCCTGATCCGGGGTATAGTGAAACTTATCGCTTCCCTCCAAAGGCTCGTAGCTATAATCCGGTCTTGTGCTTTTCACCGTAAGGTTAAGAGGTGCTTTCCCATCTATCCCGATTACAGGAAACTCCTCTTCCCAATGCATCGGAATCAATACTGGGATTCGTCCGACAGCGCCGTGATCCTGAAAGAGCATCGCGTACCAATCCCCCTCCGGTGAATCAATAATACCGCCCTGCGCTACACCACAGTTATGATAACCCAGGTCATCGTCAAAGATATCCCGTCCGATGAATTCTCCCTCCAGAGAGTCTGATACGAAGCAGGCTTCCGTCCTTCTTCCTGCCTCTTCCGAAGGCCAGTGGATCAGGAATAGATAGTATTTACCGTTAATTTTATATAGGTGAGAGCCTTCATAGCCCAATCTTACCTTAGTCTTATCCTCCTCCGTTACAATCAGGCGATGGAGCCCACCGGGCTTCGGCCCTGTTAAGTCCGCCTTCAGCTCCGTCAGATAGATATCCGTATTACCATAGACAATATATACTCTGTCATCCTCATCAAAGAGCAGGGAACAGTCATGATAAAAGCCTTCGACATACTGCTTCCTCCAAGGACCGGTAATATCCTCTGCCTGATACAGATAGGTCTTGTGGGTATCATTTGCCACAGAGCATACATAAAAGGTTCCCTTATGATATCGAAGCGACGCTGCCCACATTCCTTTCCCATAGATGCACTTGTCCTCTTCAAGGAGCTGTGCCGGCGTATCATCAAGGGATTCAAAGACATAAGAAGCAATCTCCCAATTGATCAAATCATAGGAGCGCAGAATAACTCCGCCCGGCATAAAGTGCATTGTCGTACTGATCATATAATAAGTGTCCTCTACCCGGATGACATCAGGATCGGGGTAGTCGGATCTAAGGATTGGATTGGTGTTCATGGTTGGGACCCTCGATTCGTGGAATTTGATTTGGAGTTTTGTTATGTTAATATTACTTATTATATATTCACTAAAAAAGATGAACAATGATTTATCATTGCACGAAAATGACATATTCTATGACTAGTATGAACAATGATATATTCTATGACTAATATTCATATCATGAATACACACAATTATGCTAAATAAATATCTTAAATCAACATGTAAAAAGGTGGCTGCCTCTACTGGCTACCACCTTTATTAAAATATAAGTATGAACTAGTATTATTTGCGCAATAAACTAACAACGATATAATATATTCTGTTTTGTACGACCAAAGTGACCGATAGGACTGTTGAGGAAATGGCTTTGAATAAAGCTATTTTACCCAAAATATACCCAATCAGATAAAGACCTTATTTATGCAAAACTTAATTTTGGTCATTTCTTTTTATTACTGCTTATAGCTACATTTTTAGGTGGACGAGCGAAAACTCTATCATTATTACTGAGTACTCTTTTTTCTGCAACTATATAATTTAGTCCTAAGATCTCACAAATGTCTTTTACAGGTACATAGGCGAGATCGTATTGCATCCTTCTCATTGGATATTTCAGACTCTTTTCTTCGCCGTTAAGAGTATACTTCTTTGAAAAATCCTTGAAAACAAATACATTTCCACCATAATTACATGTAAGTGTCCCAGTTTTTTTGTTGTATTTTGCGCTTCCTCCGAAAGCATTAAACAAAGGAATCGCCTCTGCATAAGCCTGATATTTATAATACGCCGTCAGGTATGGAAATTTTATGGTTTTCCCATTATACTTGAAATTAACCGGATTTGTATAATAATCATATCTTTCCAGTCCGGTCTCGTTTCCGGGATCGGAGAACATCTCATCAAGCAGAGGTTTTATAGGTTTAAAATCGATAATACAGTTATCACGTAAATCAAGGTAAAATGTAAGTTTATTTAATTTCTTTAAAGGTGAAATATCTGTTATCCGATTATTGGATAAATCTAGTCTTTTTAAATTTATTGCATCTTCTAATATAGAAATTTCACATATCTGATTATTTTCCATATTAATATCATAATAATTGTTTAAATCTCCAATTTTACCCAACAAACTTACATCAGCTATATCATCATTCATTAAATAAATTGTATCTAATTTAGTAATATTCCCCACTTCTCCCATAATGCTTTCGAATTTCTTTCCATTTATAGAATTATAAGAAATATCAATTGCATACAAATCCTTTAGCTTAGGTAAAATACACATATTGCTTAGCGCATTACCTCGTGAAACAACTTGAATTAGGTTGTCAAAGTATTGCAAGCCTTCTAAATCTGACACATTAGAATAATCAAGTATAAGGTAATTCTTCTTCTTGGAAAGTTCACTTGCTTTTTCTTTAGTAAAGTCTTTATTCCAATCATAATAATCGCTTAATGCACTTTGTAAGTTTTTATCTTTAAATATGATTATATTATTTGATTCAGCTCTCGCAACATTTGAGTCCAATAGTAAAACGGATATTGACAAAAGAGTAATTAATGCTTTTTTTATCATCTGTCTCATACAGTCCTCCTTATTTATTATCCTTTTTAATAGATGAATATGGCGTAAATAGTAAGTCCCCATATCCAGTATTATTCTCTGTTCCATCGCCATACAAGATGGTATCAATATAATCTCTTGTATCATTTTCTGTATTTGTTATTCTTACATTGCCTTTAATTGTTACTATATTTCCTTCTTTATCATAGCTCCAACTATCAACTGTTGTATCATCATTGTTTTCAATATGTTGTTCGTCTTTTGTAATATTTCCATGGGAGTATGTATCTTGTAATGTATGTAATCCCATCCCACATATGAATACTGCAGCTGTTTCTTGTGTCGCGGATGAACTAGCTATATATTTATAAGCACTGTCATAAGCACTGTCATCCTTAAAAACATTAACTGTTGTTTTTATTACTTTTTTGCCAACTTTTTTCTCAACTATTTTATCTTCAATATCACTTTTTATTTTAGTTAGTGAGGAACTATATGCACCTGTATAGTTATCCAAAATTGTTAATGCCGGATTTACAATATATGTTGTTATAGCTCCTTTCTTACTATATGTATTACTTGTAATCATTGCTGAAGCAGTACTTTTTCTTTCGTTAATAAAAACTTGTGGGTTATTTACATCATTTAGCGGGTTAGCATCCTTTCTACCATGAAATAAACAATCACTTGAAAAGCCCGTCCGTTGAAATATCGTATTCTCTTGATCAATATATTCATCTCCAGCTGCTAATGCGCTGGCATAACTAACAGCTTTTTGTCTTTGTTCTTTTAGCCATGTAACTGCTTCTTTTTCAGATTTTTTTTCATCTATGACCTTAAATCCATTTTTATCTTCCTTATAACTTCCATCCTTATTTTTTTTGTAAACCACCTCATCCTTGACCTGCTTCTCTAAATATGTACTAAACTCCTCTTTAGCTATTTTTTTTGTTAAAGTAACATGAACTGCACTCGTCCAGTGTCCAGACGGATCGGTGTATTTAATTGGATTATTACTACAATAGGTATATAAATTCAAACTCAGCGGATCATTCTTCTTCCCGGTGTATGTATCCTCAGTTAAGAATCTGGCAGTTACACTATCGTAGTACCTTGCATTCAGATAGTAAAGCCCACTCTCCTCATCGTACTGATATCCGGCATATCTGATCGGGTTATCTGCTGTTCCATTCTGCCCTTTGATATTTCCAAAGGCATCGTAATCATAGCTGACTACGATATTGCCTTCCATATCCAGTAGCGAAGTAACATCCCCATGGGCATTGTAGAGGTAATAATAGCTTTGTGTTCCACTACCGGCTTCTTCTGCTGAACGGTAAAGTAAATTCGTTCCATAAACCATGAATGCGGTTTGGTTATTGCTACCATCCGTCTCTAGCACAACTTTGTCATACTCATACAGATATCTGGTTGTCTTGTTTTTTGTTTTCTTTTCAACCCTATAGCCCTGAGCGTTATATGCATAGGTCGTTGTTTTATCCCCTACTTTCAGTTTTATCAAGCAGTTATAATTGTCATATCCGTAAATTTCAAGCAGTTCCGTTCCTGTTCCTTCATCTCCTCTGCTTATGATCATATCAAATTCCGGCAGTGTATTCTGTGACTGATCATTGGTTTTACTGGTATTTATCGTTTCGATTGATTTACTGACCAGATTTCCATTACCGTCATATTGATACTTTATCACTGTATCATCCAAAGTTCCTGTTGTAACAAGCCTTCCACAATTATCATAAGAATAAACTGTTTTAGATACTACTAATCCATACTTCACTTCTTCAGACATGCGATTGCCTGCTGCATCATAAGTATAGAATGTTACTTTCCCCCCTGGTTCTTCAACTTGACTTAGCCGGTTATCCATATCATAATCGTAGTACGTGATACCATTACTATCCTGCTTTGACTTCTGATTGCCTGCTGCGTCATAGGTATAATTGTACGTGGATATAATGCTTCCCTTACCACTGGTATTTATTAGAGTTATTACACGGTTAGCCCCATCATAGTCATAGGCTTCTATCGTACCATCAGGATACTTAACACTACGACGATTGCCGTTATTATAATATGAATATTCTGTTGTTCTGCCCTCCACAGTCACCTTGGATAATCTTCCAACCTTATCGTAGGTCTTGAGTGTAATATTCCCCTTCGGGTCTGTAGTACGCTCAGAATATTCCCCTTGTAATGTAGCAACAAGATCATACTGATAGATGCTCTTTCCGACGACCGGAACATCCTTTGAAGTATTACGATTCAAAGCATCGTAGGTACGAGTGGTCGTCCCTGTCCCATCGGTCATGGTAAGCATATTGCCGTTTGCATCATAGGTATAGCTCTGAAGCTGTCCTCCGGCATTTTCTGAGAGCAGCCTTCCAAATACATCATAGACATAGGAAGTTAAGACACCATTCCGGTCAGTCTTCTCCTTCATCTTACCATTCGCATAATAGGTATAGCTCTCGGCAGCACCTGACGGGTCAACCTTTGAAGTTAATAGATTCGTGCTATTGTGATGATAGGTTGTGGTATTTCCATTTCCATCTGTCTGTGTAAGCATATTTCCGGCAGCATCATAGGTGTATGCAGTGTTGTTTCCCAATGCATCTGTTACTTTTGTTAGGTGGTTCTCTCCATCATACTGGTAGGAGGTTTTGTTCCCCTTACCATCCTTCTTCTCGATAATATTTCCACGGAGGTCGTAAACCATCGAGGAAGTATTTCCTTCCGCATCTATGGTCCCTACCTGCCTAAGATTTTTATCATATAGATATGCAGTCTTATTATGAAGAGCATCATAGGAAGCAGTCTGTGCATCGGCATCATTATATTCCAGCTGCTTAATGACGTGATCATAAGCATCTCTTGTCTCAACCAGTCTGTTAATTCCATCGTATACATTCTTAGTCACATTGCCAAGACGATCCACCTGTGAGATAAGATTTCCATTCTTATCATAGGTATAGGTAGTAACCTGATTCAGAGCATTTTTAACAGTTAGGTTTCTGTTCAATGCATCGTAGGTATAATTGGTAGTATTATTATTCCCATCAGTCTTCGAGAGTACATTCCCATTTAAGTCATAGGAAGTAGAGGTGATTATCTTCGAATCACCTGATACATTCATTATTGATTGACTTAAATTCCTTCCAAGGCTGTCATAGGTATAAGTATTGATTGCACCCATACTATCCTTGGAGTAGACGAGATTACCAAGCTTATCATACTGATAGATTGTCTGTAAGCTTCCAATCGTAGCATCACCCTGAGTGGCGGTTTTCGATAATTTATCATGATAATTCCATCTCTTCGTCGTTGTATTTCCCAAAGCATCCGTGGTAGCGGTCTCTCTTCCTGCCAGGTCATAGGTTGAAGAGGATTTCATCACTCCGTCTATCTCAGTTCTAAGGAGATTACCCATTCCATCATATTGATAAGCATAAGTAGCTCCCTGACGGGTTTCCTTAATCTTCTGACCAAGTCCATTGTAGGAATACTGAACCGTAAATGCACAGCTTCTTGCAGCTGTCTCCGCATTGGTTTCTGTCTCAATCATACCGGCAAGGTTATAGGTTGAACTCGAGGTATTGCCTAAAGCATCGGTAATACTAACGACATTACCCATAGCATCATATTGATACTTCTTGACAGACACTTCTGCCCATACGCTCTCCAGTATACCTGTTCCGGTAGGTATAAGCTTATGGTATAGCTCCTTCTGTTCCAGTACTCTATCTGATACTGAGATTTCTTTTTACTAATTTGATAGTAACTTTTCTAGCTCATCGATACTTCCCTTGAAGGCATTAAAATCGAAATACTCTTTCTCTCCATCTAACCTTCCTCTGTTGCTATACTGCCATAACAGCCATTGCCTACCATCAGAAAAATGCGGAGGAGTTATAATATCTCTTATCCATATGGAATAATCATTAAATTCTCCTCTGATATATTCCTCATACAATGGATAAACAACATATAAAATCGGTTTTTGATGGTACTTATCCTCTATAAAACTTATATACTCCATAAGGCTTTTTTGAAAAACTTCTTTTTTGAGGCCATTTTCTTCAATATCAATAACCGGAGGAAGGCATCCGCTTTCTTCCGGAACTGTTTCTATGTAATTCTGCGCTTGTTCTTTTCCCGAGCTTTTCGTTGTGAAATAATGATATGCTCCTTTATATATCCCATTATCAGATGCTTTCTCCCAGTTTGTTTTAAAATATGGATCTACATAATCATTACCCTCTGTGGCTTTGATATAGACAAATTTTATACTCTTATTCTTCGCTATTTGCTCCCAATTAATATCTCCTTGATAATGCGATACATCTATCCCTTGAACAGAATATCTGGTAGCAAAGATAGCATTTGGCCATATATAGCCTTTATAGCATAGCAGCAAAAGGATTGTGATCAATAATAGAAATGCTGAAGTTAACCAAATTATTTTCTTAGTTTTCATTATATTTCTCCATATTAAGTTAAATCTATTAATATTTTCTTCATCATAAATCAAAGGCCAGATGAGTCGAACTATTTCAAGCAAATATTCTATTCCCATTTATTGTATGATAATTACCCATATATTTCAAGAACTATGTAGTTTTATCGTATGATTTGGCGCAATCAATATCTCTACACACAAAAAAAGGAGGTCCAGTCTACACTGAACCTCCTACTGAAATCAATTTATATCAAATCCAAATCCACTATAACAAATTACTGCTGCTTCGTTCCAAGTGTTACATTTAGAGTCTTTTCCACATAAGCTCCGCCGTCAATCACCTGAACGGTCAGCTTCACATCCTGGCCGGACTTCTTATATTGGAGAGCATCCTTTAAGTCACTGATGGTCTTTACTTTCACACCGTCCAGTCCTGTGATGATATCTCCCTGCATCAGACCTGCCTTCTCTGCCGGTGATCCTTTGACTACATCATTTACATAGATACCGATCGGCATATTGAAACGCTGGGAATACTCATCGGTTACTTCCTGTGCTGTTGAGGTGTCAATGCCAAGGAAGCCCTGCTCATTGGCTGAGATCACTTCACGGTTCATCAGTTCGTTGATCATCGGAACTGCACTGGAGATCGGGATTGCATAGCCCATACCCTCTACTTCTGCGGAAGCAAATTTTACGGAATTGATACCGATTACTTCGCCCTTTTTATTGATCAGTGCACCACCGCTGTTACCGGGATTGATTGCAGCATCTGTCTGAAGAAGAGTCATCTTCTGATCTTCAATGGTTACTTCTCTGTTAACTGCACTGACATATCCAACCGTAACAGACTGCCCGTAGCCAAGTGCATTACCGATGGCAACTACCATCTCACCGGGTACCATGTTATTAGAGTCACCTAAGGTCGCAACCTTAATAGCTGCTGCGGTGTCCTTATCGAGCTGACTCATATCCACGGAAAGGACTGCTAAGTCTGCATTGGCATCTGAACCCTTTACAGTTGCGGTTGCCTTCTTCTCATTGGAGAATACGATCTCTATGGAGGTTGCACCGTTAATTACATGATTATTGGTTACGATCAGAAGTTTGGAATTATTCTGGCCGATGATGATACCGGAACCGCTGCTTTCTCCCTGCTGCTGATACTCCTGACCGAAGAAATCTGTTGTCGTCTGAGTAATGGAGGAGTTGATTGCGACGATGGAGGGCATTACCTTTGCCACCACATCGGATACATCTGTTACCACTCCATCGGTTGCTTTATCAGAAGTGGGAATGGTGCCGTTCTTATCTGTATCCACTTGTGCAATTTCAAGCTGAGTACCGTTACCGTTCAGACTCTGCTTTGAGTCAGCCGGCCAAGCGAAAATATAATATGCCTGGAAAGCACCGCCTGCAATGAGACCGAAGACTACGGCTGCAGCGGTCAGCTTTGCGACCTTCGCAAAACCTTTCCTACCTTTTCTCTTCTTCTCTTTTTTCTCTTCCGGAGTAGGAGTAACAGTCTGACCGTAATTGCTACCACCGTAGTTGAAAGTGCCATTGCTGCTTTGATTATAATTCGGTGAGCCATTAGGATTGGAACCATAATTGTTCTGGCTGTAATTCGTCTGACCGTAATTGGTCTGTCCGTAACCAGTCTGCCCGTATCCTGTCTGGTTGGGATTACCCTGCTCAGCGCTGCCGGACTGGTAATTGCTCTGATGATTATCCTGAATTATGTTACTACTCGAATAGGAATAAGTATTCTCCGTATTCTTACTCTCGGAGGAATTCTGGTTTGACTGTTCCTGGTTGCTGGAATTCTGAGTATTGTTATAATCGTTGGTATCCTTCTTCTCAAATTCATTATTCATGAAAGAACACTCCTTTCAAAATGTTGTCTAATTGTGATCGGGTTCTCAAATGGATCACCCGTGATTTCCTTTTGATAAGGACAGTTTACCAACAAATTATGTTTACTTTGTGTTCTGTTTTTGAAAAAAATATGAATTTCTCTATACCTCAACCGGGATATAGCTTCCCAGGATTTTCATCTCAAGTGCTTCCTCCTGAATACAATGAAGTGCATTCATCACTGCGGGGTTCTCCAGTCCTCCCTCGATATCCACATAGAATCGGTAGGCAAATGCTTTGCCTGCAATCGGTCTGGATTCGATTTTAGTCATATTGACATTATTATAGATGAAATGGGACAGCATGTGGTACAAGGAACCGCTCTTATGAGGCAGGGCAAAGCAGATGCTGGTGCGCTCTGCCGTCTCGCGGTAAATCTTCTGATTGGAGATGATGATAAAACGGGTCGTATTATGATCCTCGTCATGAATTGCTTCCTGAAGCAGGGATAATCCCAGGTATTCTCCGGCCCTTTTGCTGGCAATTGCAGCCTGAGTGATATCCTGTTCCTCCAGTACCTTTCTCGCACTGCCGGCGGTACTGCCGCCAACGATCTGCTTCATCTGCGGATGCTTTGCGAGGAACTGGGAACATTGCAATAAGCCCTGCTTATGGGAATAAACCTGCCTGATCTCGGACAACTTTGCTCCCGGCAGTCCCCAGAGGTTATGTTCTATCTTTACCATATGTTCTCCGATGATATAGACATTATATTCAGAAAGCAAGTCAAAGATATCGGAAAGCGTACCTGTGGAGGAATTTTCGATTGGAAGGACCCCGTATTCCGCAGCTCCGTCCTGAACTGCCTGCATGACTTCCTCAAAGGTTCCCATCGGAATACCACTCGCTTCTGTCCGGAAGTACTCCAGCATCGCCTGCTCTGTATAGGCTCCCCGTTCACCGTAGAATGCAATCCTGGTCTCCTTCTCGATCGGAAAATGCTCTACTGCGGTAAATCCCAGACTCGCCTGGCTTTCCAGCAGCATGTACTGAAGCCTGCGGCTCATGGACATGATCTGCTTAAAGAGATCTGCGACAGCCTTCTTATTAAATTCACTTCCTGCCATTGCCCTCAGAGCTGTCAGCTTCTCTTCTTCTCTTGCAGCGTCAAAGATCGGCTTTCCGACACTCTTTTTATAATCTGCAATATCCATCGCCAGTTCCATTCTTTTTTCGAACAGCTCCACCATCTGACGGTCGATATCATCAATTTTCCTTCTGCTTTCCAATAAATCTATCATTTCACTTCCTCCTGACCAACTCCGGCTTACTAAATTAGTTTGGTTTCCCTGCGTTCGCTCAACCTTTTGGTACATTATACTATGATAAAACCTAAGATGCAACAAATAACTTTAACACTTTAAAGCGGTTAATTGAAACATAAGTATTATTGCAAACCCTCTAATGAAGTAATATAATTAATCCGATAACTACATAATAAACATGATTTTACCAAAAACTGCTTGCGGCAATGATACTATTCTTCTTGGGAGGTTACCATGTTTAAAACAATGATAAAAGTACTTATTTTCCTTGCTACCGCCACAATCGTGGGATTTCTGGCCGTATTTGTTTATTCGTCCGGTCGTACCTACTATAATACGGAGGACGAGGTGGGCAATACCTCCGGTAATATCTATAACGGAGGGTTGTTCTGCGAGCAGGGAGGAAGAATATATTTCAGCAATGATGCTGCCGATGGGAAGCTCTATGTGATGGATCTGGATTGTTCGAATATTAAGAAAATCTATGATGATAAAGCAGTATTTATCAATGCAGACGACAACTACATCTATTATGTCCGTGCCAATAATACCCGTGAGAATTCCAGGGGAAGCCTGATGATGTTTTACAATACCGGGGTATTTCGCTTGAATTTCAACGGTAGAGGGCTGTTGGCTTTTACCGGCAATCCCGGTGCTTATCTTACGCTGCATGGCAATTATATTTATTTTCAGCGTTATGATGCAAATATCGGATTATATCTATATCGGTACAAGATAAACGGTAAGGACGAGCGTCTTTTACTGAAGGATGCGGTTGTCCCTGTAACGGTGCAGAACGATGCGCTTCTTTATACCGGCTACGCTGAAGATCATAATATCGATGCTTTGGATTTAAAGAGCTTTACCTCCCATACAAGAATTGCAGGTAATATCGCTTATCCAATCTACATGGACAATTATATCTACTATATCAATATGGATGACAACTATCATATCTACCGCATGAACTTAGATGGTTCGAATCCGGAACTCGTGATCAAGAAGAGCTGCAGTACCTATAATATCACGAATGACGGAAAATACCTTTTTTATCAGGTAGATGATACGAAGCACAACGGCATTAACCGTTATGAGCTGAAGACGAAAAAAAATGTGTTTCTGATGGACGGAAATTTCAAGCAGATTCACGTGACTACGAATTACGTATTCTTTAAGGACTTCGATAATACCAACACCTATGTTCTCAGTACCGGTGCCAGCAAAGAAATCAGCACCTTCAATCCACCGGATCTGGATGCTCCTGATGCGAAGAAATAATCTCTTTCAACTCGCCTAAGAAGGACAAGGATCCGAAGGCAAGAATGATATCCTCTGTTCCTGCAGCATTATAAGCATAATCTACCGCCTGCCTGACAGTCTTGGCATCAAGTACTGTCGGGCAGTATTTTTGTACTTCTGCTGCCAAAGCTTCGGAAGAAAGGGCTCTGCTGTTATTCGGTGTGAGAGTAATGATTCGGTCTGCAAGCGGTGCGGTCAGCTCTACTACCCTGCGATAATCCTTATCCGCGAAGATACCCATCATATAGATTACTCTGCGTCCGGTAAAATAAAGCCTGATTGCCTCTGCGAGCCTCCTTGCTGCATCCTCGTTATGAGCTCCGTCAATAATAACATAAGGCTTTCTACCGATGATCTCAAGTCTTCCACTCCAGGTTGCCCAGAATAAGCCTGTCTTTACGGCTTCCCCGGAAATCCTATACCTCTGCTTCTTTAAAGTCTCTATCGCCTCAATTGCCAGCACGGCATTGATAATCTGATGGGTGCCTAACAATCGGATTTGATAGTCCTGTTCCTTATAACGAAAGCTCGTTCCCTCCGGTGTGAAGACTAGCGACTCAGCCATACTGGCATCTGCAAGCGTAAATGGAGCCTTCTTCTCACCACTTACCCGCTTCAATACTTCAAGTACCTCCGGCTGTTGGTTGCAACTCACGACCTGGCAGCCCACCTTAATGATTCCGGCCTTCTCTGCTGCAATCAGCTCCAGACTATTCCCCAGATACTGCATATGATCCATGCTGATAGAGGTTATGACACTGCAAATGGGTTCTCTGATGATATTTGTAGCATCCAGCCTTCCGCCGAGGCCCACTTCAATCACTGCGACATCAACCTGCACCTCCTTGAAATATAGCATCGCCATAGCAGTCTCTATCTCGAAGGAAGTTGGATGATCCAGTCCGTCCGTAACCATAGCATCGCAGGCTTTCTTAATCTTTCCGACAGCATCACCGACACCCTGTCTGCTGATATATTCTGTCCTATAGGGGCAGCCGGCTACTCCTTCTTCAAGGCTCTCATTGCTCTGAGCACCTGCTTTCTCCTCCGTAACCGGATAGGACAATTGTATTCTCTCCCGATAAGAAAATACTGCCGGTGAGATATATCTTCCTACCCGATAGCCTGCTGCTGCCAGAATGGACGCGATAAAGGCTGTTGTTGATCCCTTGCCGTTGGTTCCGGCAACATGGACTAGCTTTAGCTCCTCCTGTGGATTGTCCAGACGTGACAAAAGCTCGGTTGTTGTCTCAAGACCGAGCTTGCTTCCGTATTGATTAGCTTTATCGATATAGCTTCTTGCTTCTTCATAGGTCATACGATTACCACCTTATTTCTCATTTACTACCTGGAAGATAAAGAACTTCAGATAATAAGACTCATCTGCTGCCCATAGGATCGGATGATCCGGGGCCTGGGTACGGTATTCCACCTGGCGAATTCTCTTCTTTACATTCTTTGCAGCCTGTCCGATGGTCTCCGCAAATAAATCCGGCGTCATGAAATGGGAACAGGAACAGGTTGCAAGATATCCACCATCCTTGATCAGTTTCATCGCCCGAAGATTAATCTCACGATAACCCTTAATTGCATTTTTCACAGAATTCTTAGACTTAGTGAATGCAGGCGGATCCAGAATGATGATATCAAACTGCTCTCCCTGCTTCTCATATTCCGGAAGCAGATCAAAGACATCTGCAGTTATGAATTTCACACGGCCTGATAAGCCGTTAAGCGCAGCATTTTCCGTTGCCTGAGCAACTCCCAGATCGGAAGCATCCACACCAATGACCTCACGAGCCCCGCCCATTCCTGCATTCAAGGCAAAGGAGCCTGTATGAGTAAAGCAGTCCAGAACTCTGGCACCCTTACATAGCTTTGCGATAGCAGCTCGATTATATTTCTGATCGAGGAAGAAGCCGGTCTTCTGTCCCTCTGCCACATCGACGATATATTTCACATTATTCTCAATGATCTGAACCTTGGTATCAAAGGGCTCTCCGATAAAGCCCTTCACCCGTTCCATTCCTTCATTCAGGCGAACCTTCGCATCACTTCTCTCATAGATACCGCGGATGGTGATCCCGTCCTTCGCCAACAACTCCTTGAGGATTGTAATAATCGTATTCTTCATCCTGTCAATGCCAAGTGCCAGAGATTGCACCACAAGCACATCCGAGAATTTATCGATCACAATCCCCGGAAGGAAATCCGCTTCCCCGAAGATAATACGGCAGCTGTCCGTATCCACCGTCGTCTTACGGTATTCCCAGGCAGTCTTTATCCGCATAGTAAGAAAATCCTGATCAATCTCCTGACCCTTTACTCTGGACATGATCCTGATTCTGATTTTTGAATTGGAGTTAATAAATCCACAGCCCAGATAATAATCGTCAAAGTCATGCACATAGACAAGGTCTCCATCCACATACTCTCCGGTAATCCGGTCAATCTCATTGTCATAAACCCAGAGACCACCGCTCTTTAAGTTTCTTCCTTCTCCCTTTCTCAATGTTACGATTACTTTGACTTCTTTTTTATCCATATCTGCGTTTTCCTTTCATTTCACTTTCCATTTTGATTCTGTATTTACTTTCGGAT
>JAEZLY010000028.1 GCA_023414985.1 Bacillota bacterium
GTGCTATACAGTCCCTTGATTTCCAGAAGCTTTTCGCCGATCTTTACTTCTTCTTTCGGATAGACATTTTCCATCTTACGGCCGACCATCAATGAGATAACCTGATCCATGGTCATTTCGCGGGCAGGATGGGTTTCTACCACAGCGCCATCACGAAATACCGTGATATCATCCGCAATCCGGAAAACCTCATCCAGCTTGTGAGAGATATAAACAATGCTGACTCCCTGCTTTTTCAGCTCGGCAATCTTATTGAAAAGCATCTCCACCTCTCTCTGAGTGATGGAAGAGGTGGGCTCATCCATGACAATAATCTCTGCGTTATTGGATATCGCCTTGATGATCTCCAGCATCTGAATGTCCGATACGGTTAAGGTCTTCAGCTTCTGAGTCGGTTTATAAGGTAATTTTTCGGCCTCCAGGAACTCCAGTGTCTTCTTGCGAAGCAGCTTCCAATCTACTTTTCCTGTCTTTTTCACCGGTAACCTTCCCAGGAATAAATTCTCTTCGATCGACATCTCCGGTACAAAATTTAATTCCTGTGCAATCATTGCGATTCCGTGCTGCCTTGCGTGGATTGGGCTTTGAATTTTAACAGGCTTCTCATCAATAAAGATCTGCCCGGCATCCGGTTTATAGATGCCATTGATGATCTTCATCAATGTAGACTTCCCTGCTCCGTTTTCACCGCACAATGCGTGAACTGTACCTTTTCTTACCGCAAAATCAATTTTATCTAAAGCTTTAACGCCCGGAAAAGATTTCTCAATTTTCGATACCCTAAGCTTGATATCGTGTTCCATTTTAGTGCCTCCCTTTTCTTTTACTGCAATCATCAGGGTGTTAATCTGTTTCTGTGTAAACTATAACATTGATAGTGGTTTTTCAGAAGAAACAGGATTTCTGTGTGTGTGTAATTTATTATCAAATAAATTGTTAAAAGATTAACCATGTAAAATATTGCGATTAGAAAGCAAAATATTGTGTTTCTCCATACAATCAGCGGTGAAACCAGGTGATCTATGCAATAAAAAAACGGTGTGCGTCAAATTACCTGTTAGGGTTCTGCCGCACACTGCTTTTCTGTTTATAAGGTAAATCTGCCGACCTGCTCCTGCATTTCCTTCGTCCTCACAGTCAAAAGCTGAGCTGCGGAGGTAATCTCATCCATGGAAGCATTCATTTCCTCTGCAGATGCAGCTATTTCTTCCGAGGAAGCGGAAACCTCCTCGGCAATGGATGCAACCCCTTCTATCTTGCTGATGATCGCATTTTTTTCTCTATCCAGCTCATAGGCGGAGGAATTGACTGCTTCAATCTCAGGAGTGATCCGTCGGAATGCCTGCAGCATTTTCTCGAAGGACCTTAATGTGCTATTCAGTACATTCACTTGCCGATTCAATTCCTTATCCAGGGAGCTCGTGGTATGGATCATATTCTCTGTCTCTTTGCTGACACCACTCGTAATGGAGTTGATATGATCGGACATGGTCTTCGTCTGATCAGCAAGGCTTCTGATCTGAGTTGCTACCACCGCGAAGCCCCGTCCGGACTCTCCTGCCCTGGCTGCTTCAATGGCGGCATTCAGGGATAACAGATTGGTCTGATCCGCGATCCCGTTAATGTAGTTCGCAATTTCCTTTACCTGCTTTATGTTCACACCCAGATCGGAAATCTTTAAGATAACCTCCTGGAACGATCTGTTTATTTCATTGGAAGCGCTCACCATGGACTGCATGTCATGATTACTTTCTTCCGCAAGACCTCCTATGCTTTTTGCATCGGAATCAATCAGATTGATCTTCTGCACTACGGTTCCGAGCTCATCGGCAAAATGACTTAAGCCATCCAGCATCCCGCTCAATTCTTCTGCCTGTTCGGAAGCACCCTTTGCCACATCCTGAATTGCAGTGGTTACCTGGTCCGCAGCGATCGTAACGGAATCGGAGACAGTAAGGAGACTTTCTGACTGACCATCGATGCTTTTCGAACTGTTCCTGATTTGATCAAGCATTTCCCTGATAAACCCCTGGGTCTTTGACAATGAGTTCGCCAATGTACCGAGTTCGTCCCTTTTCCTTCGGTACTTCTCCGGTACGTCACCGGTCAAGTCTCCCTCCGCTATCCGACTGATACTACGAACCAATACAATTAATCCTTTCGTCACACTGCCGGTAGCAAAAGATACGGCCAGGATACCAGCCATAAGAAATAGGATTGTTAAAATCATAGAGGTGCTTCCCAGCTTATGTAATCCGGAAAGAAGATCGTTACTCTCTCCCGCAATGGCGATGGACCAGCCTGTCGAACCGATCGGAGCATAGCCCGCATACATTTTCTTTCCGTTATAGGTATATTCCCCGGCTCCTGTGCTGCCTTCTGTCATTAACTTGAGCATTGCTGCCATTTGCGCTAATGTCTGATCAGTTTCGGCTTCCTTGATAAAGTTTGTCTTATCAAATACCAGGGAAAGATTCTGATGAGCGATGATATCTCCGGCTTCATTGATCATAAATGCTCTGCCGGTCTTACCGAAGGTGATATCATCCACCAGGGTACTGAATTCATTGCCGGATCTGACTGCAATCAGAATACTGTCCAGCTTACCGCCTGACTTGATCGGATTGGCATAGACAATGACTAAGCTGCTGTCGGATAACCCGGAGATCCCGAAGGTATCCTTGATGGGTTCGCTGACCGCCTGATCCCCCTGTAATGCTTTTTGGTAACTGTCCAGATCTGAAATGTCAATCACTTTATTACCGGAGGTTGTAAGCTTTCCGCTTAAATCAGCAATTCCTAACAGCAGATACTTTCCCTTCACCTCTTCCTTCTTTAGCCTGGATAATTTCTGCTCCTGACTTAACTCCGAGGCTTTCAGATTGTATGCAATCATATCCAGCAGCTCAAAGCTTTTTGTGATATTCGATTCCATTAGCGCTGCGGACTCTTCCACCATCTCAGGTAATGCCTGCTTTATATTCCCGACCAATGCTTGTGATGCTATGTAATACGACATGAATCCCATGCCGATACTTACCACTAATATGATTGATCCCAAGAGCAGAATCATTTTTATCTTCATACTGTCGAATTTTCTCAATATCCCCATATCGTATGCCTCCATGCTATATAGAAAAAATACTCCATATAAATAGTAACCGGCAGGGACTTCCGTCTCCTGCCGGATCATATTTAACACTAATGAAATTTATGTGTGCTTATTCTTTAATTAAGCCTCTTTCCTTATACATATCTACGTATTGACTTGCATTGTCCTTCGTGATTAACACTTCGTCGATATCTACGTTGATTTCTTTTTCCTCACCGGTTAAGAGCTTATGCACGGATTCCATATTGAGCTTTGCTAAATCAATTGCAGACTGTAAACAAGTGGAGGTCATCTTGCCTTCCTGGATTAATAATGCAGCTTCAGCTGTACCATCAACACCGTAGGATAAGATCTTAGTAGGATCTGATACGACTTCCAAAGCACCTGCTGCCATGTTATCATTCATGGAAATGATAGCATCGATCTGGCCGTAAGCAGTTACCCAGTCTTCCATAAATGACATAGCTTCGTCCTTATTCCAGTTAGCAATATCTTCTGCAACGATTTTTACATCAGGTCTCTTATCAAAGAACTCTGCCTGCCAAGCTTTTCTTCTTTCATCTGCATGGAAGTTACCGGAGGGACCATTTAATACAACAACCTTAGCGTTCTGAGGAACCTGCTTTACTGCTAATGCTGCGTTGACAGCTGCCTGCTTGTAAGGGTCAGCATCTACGGAAGATGCTCCTGCAATGTCTTTAATACGTGCATTTGTCGTAATTGCAATGATACCTGCCTGAACAATCTTCTCTACGTAAGGTCTCTGAGCCTCACCGTTGTTCGGCTGAACGATAATAGCATCATAGCCGTTGGTGATTGCATTTTCAATTGCTGCATTTTCCTTCTCATCATCAGCCTGTCCGTCAAATACATCTAGGGTAATATCTTTGTATTCTCCTGCTGCTGCCTTCATCTCATTTGCAAGCCATGCTGCAAAGGAGTCAGACTGTGTTCTTGCGATATAAGCTACACGATATGTCTTGGCAGCGTTATCTGTCTTGTCTTCCCCTTTATTATCTGTCTGTGGCTGCGGCTGTGTGGTGTCACTCTTCGGAGTACTGCATCCCATCAGCAATGCTCCAACGAATGTAAGGCAAATTAATAAACTAACTAACTTCTTTTTCATAAACCCTCTTCCTTTCTTGTTTGTGTTAATTTGGTGTTGTCTTGTTTCTGAATAAACTATACCATTTCCGATTTTATTTCAGAAGAAACAGAATTTCTGTATTGATGCATTTTATTGTGTAAAACTTTGTTAATTGCTTAACCATGTAAAATATTGCGATTGACAGGTAAACTATTGCGTTCGTTTTCTAAAAAGGCCGCTGCAAAGGCTTAATAGTATTTAAGGTAAGAATAAACAAGCACCCCCTCTCACACAGGTTGGCGGACAACTTGCTGTTTTGTAAGCCATGATCAAACAGTGATGTTTGCTCTTGTCTAACAAAATCAGCAATCTGTCCGCCAAACAGTGCATGATGGGATGCTTGTTATTCTTACCTTAGTTATCATATTCCCTATTGCAGCAGGCACTTTTTACTTACGTTTATGTGCTGAGATCAGCAGCATCATCGGTCTTCGCAATTCATCCGACATTTCCGTCACGGTGGCCGCCGGCCTAGGTTCAACGACTCCTGTAATATCGTAGCCTCCATGCAGCAAGCCCTGTAAATAGGTTGTTAATGTTCTGTGATATTTTGTCATCTTCTCCCCTAAGAAAACTGCTTCCCGCGCACCCTCTATAAAATAATTGTCCACAGGCCAATGCATAGGATTACCCTCCGCATCGTAATACCAATCCTGCGGCCCTTGTGCTGTAAAGACGGGATGTTCCACAGAAAATACAAAATCACCTCCATCACAGAGACATTTACTGATTTTGCTTAAAACCTCTTCGAAGGAGGGAAGATAATGAAGTACCAGAGAGCTGATCACAACATCAAAGGAATCCTCCGGAAAAGCAATCTCTTCTATGGGCATGCAAAGATAGCTAATCTTATCCGATTGTGTCTTTCTTCTGGCTTCCTCCAGCATCTTCTCCGACAGATCAACGCCAATCACAGCGTCAGCCCCATTTTCCACTGCATATCGGCAATGCCAGCCAAATCCGCAGCCTAAGTCCAGGACTCTCTTACCTGCCAGATCGGGTATCAGCTTCTTCAGCTCATACCATTCACCGGCACCCTCCAGCCCTTTTACAGATCGATCCATATTGCTGTATTTATCAAAGAAACTACTGTCATCATATTTATTCTGTCGCATAATTTTAACTCCTTTGCTTCTTAATGTTTTAGTTCTAATTTTGGCTCTGTGATTGAACAGTATATTTTTTTATTCGATATCTACGAAGTAAGAGACCTAAAGTAAGTATAATAGAACAGGCCATTATGCTTTCTGTGGGAGAAAAGATCAGTTCCCAGTTTCCGCTCGTTGCCAGATAATTATCCGCCATGGTATACTGTATCGCATTCGAGGCAGCGTGCAGTAGGACACACGGCCAGATTGTTCTCGTTATGCGGTATAATTCAGCATAAAGTATACTCCAACTGAACAGGATGGCAAAACAGGATACGATCATCTGCGCACTGTTCCCTTCTATGTAGAATAAATAGTAGGGAATATGCCATAAAGCCCAAATCAGCGCCGTTATAAAATAAATCCCCCAGTCATTCACTTTTAAAATTATTAATCTCTCCTGTAAAAACCCTCTCCAGGCTGTTTCTTCAAGAATTGTCCTAAAGAAATTAATAATAAACCAGGTAAAGAGTGATGAAATAAATCCCTGGATTGCAAAGTGTTTCAAGTCGATCGACCTGGTTATTATTCCCATTCCGATACTAAAGATCATAATTCCCGGAAAAATAATGAACGAAATAAGATACCATCTGCCGTTCCCTTTCAGCCTCGGTTTCAGTCCCAGAGTTTTATATTCACTATGAGATAACATTCCCAATAATACGGATACCATCATTGGTGCAACCAGCCATAGTAATAATCCCAATGACTGTCCCTTCGGTTGACCGGGCAAGATTGTATCGACTACTTTCCCAAGCCATCCGCATCCGAGGACTATAACGGCAAATAGTATCAGCCTAATCTTTAATTTCTTCATTTTCTCCCCCCATTTATTAATTACATAAGATGTCCATCAACCACTCTGCCTTCGGGACAGGAGTCTCGGGCACCCTGACCTTCTCCTGTGCGATTCCCTGTATTGCGCCAAAGAAAGCCACGCACAGTGCATGGGCACTGCCTTCTCGAAACATCCCTTTTTCCTGTCCTATCTCAATAATCGGGATACATTGCTCTCCGATATCAAATTCCCGCAGTAACCTGGAGGCTTCTTCCGGGATACCGACCGTATGTTGTGCATCGTCAATCAATACAAACATTTTTGCGAAAAAAGCATTGTTTTGCAGCGCTTCCAAGGTTGCCTCAACGAAATTACACAGATATAATTTGGGATTCTCTCTTGCGGCTTCTATACTAAAAACCATCTTTTCCGTTCCGATTTTTATCAGGTTATAATATAAATCATCCTTATTCTTAAAATAATGGAACATCAATCCTGAGCTGATTCCTGCAAGCTGTGCTATCTCCCGTGTTGATGTACCATAATAACCTTTTTGAATAAACTGTTCCAAAGAAATCAATAAAATCTGCCATTTTCTTTGAACAACCTGATCTTCACGCTTCATGAGACACCCCTTGATATAATTATTGAGCAGTTGCTTAATATTATCATTATTTTCCTGTCCTGTCAATGAATGATTCCTGATTTTTCATTTTTACCCATAATAAAAAACACCCCGTCCTCTTCATGACAGGGTGTTCTATCGTTCAACTAAAATCTTGATTTTTCATAATTGTATGGAATACTTGTTCCGACCACCACATCCTCAATCTTCTCGAGGATCAGCCAGTCGTCCATATTGCCCTGATGATCAAATTCCATCGGGGGTATCTTCTTCACCTCTTTGAATTCAATCAGACACAGGCATTTCTTATGCCAGCGTTCCTTTTGCTTTTGCGAAAGGTTCAACTTGCTTTGGTTATCCACTAGAATCTGATTAATTTCTTCCTCCTCCAATTTTATGTAATTTTGTACCTGCGTAACAACTGCTTTCGCTGAAATCATCGCTGTACCTTTTTGCATAAAATAAAGTGTTTCTCCTTCGAAAACCCTGCTATGCGGTATCTTTCTGCCTCCAGCGCCACGTACTACCATGGTTTTTGTTCCGGCCAGAATTTTATCAAGTACCTTTTCTCCGCTCTTTCCTTCATTATCACAATAAACCAAATGTACCATGCTTAGCCCTCCTTCTTTACAACCGGAACCCATACCTCATAAATTGCATTGTTCGGGTCAGGGCTTAGGTATACTTCGATATCAGGTGCGTTGCCATATTCGAAGCCCGAGGTCGGCAGCCACTCAGCTACAATCCTTCGTTCCAGCTCCTGTATTGATAAACCATCTCCTCTTCCGGAAAAGATCGCCCATGTCGCTCTCGGAACAATGAACTCTTCAAATTCTCCCTCCAACTGCCTGCTGCTTTCAACTCCGATGTAATATCTCCAATGCTCCGTCTCATTGCAGGAGCTTACACCCAGCAAACCCTGTATTGCTCCATTCATGTAACCGGCAAGCTCCGCGATCGTTCCGTTGGCAACTGCATTGCCCCACATCTTTGGTACAAGCACAAAATTCTTTTCAATCTCCGTCACTAACGGTTCAGAGATACCGATGACCCGGAAGGCTTCCTTAGTCTCAATTCTGTAATCCAACGCACTGACCCCTTTTATTGTTATTTGGAAGCTGATAGGTGGATAAGCCTTTAAACTACTGCCCTTTTCTCGGGCCTGCGATGGTGAAATCCCATGAATTCCTTTGAAGGCTCTATTGAAGGCGGTCGGGGAATCATACCCATACTTTAAAGAAATATCAATTACCTTGTCACCGTTCTGTAGATCTACTGCTGCCAGTGACATCCGTCGGCGGCGAATATATTCCGACAAAGGGACATTCGCCATATAAGCAAACATTCTTTGAAAATGATAAGTTGAACAGCATGCAATCCTGGAGGCCTTTTCCATATCGATATCGTCACTCATGTTTTCTTCAATATAATGAATGGCACTGTTAAGTCGTTCAATCCAATCCATCTATCTTCTCCTAACAATAAAATACTCTTTTTGATATAAATTACCTCTCTTTTTCTGCACGATAAAAGAGAGGTTAGTGTCAACTGTAGCTTTTCCGTATTAGAATAAGCTTCTGATTAAGTTGGTGCCTGCAATCAAAGTACCAATTGTGGCTCCCATATTTGCCATAAACATAACGAAAACAGTTTTAAGTAAACGGTTCTTATAAAAACCCTTGATTGAAAAGATATCCGTCTGTACATTCTGTAAATCCTTCACAGTAGGCTTCTTAATCGTAGCTTCCACAATTCCTGCAAACCATCCGCAGGCCAGAAGCGGATGCAGTGTGGTTAACGGTGCCGTGACAAAGGAGGTTAGAATACTAAGCGGGTGGGCGAAGGATAAGGCCGTGAAGACAGCTGCCAAAGCACCTGTCCATAGTACCCAGGCCGACAATTGCTGCAGACCGGTCTGAAAATTCATCACGAAGGAATATACCAGTAACCCTGTAATCAGAACAGGAATAATCCAGCCGGCCAGCTTCGAAAAACGGCTCTTGGGTGGAACAGTCGAAATTCTCTCCATATCCTGATCCAGGAATAACTCCTTTTTAATTCCGGGAACATGTCCGCCACCCAAGATAGCTACCACCTTTTTACCGGGTGCAGTCTTAATCTTTGCTGCAAGATATTGATCTCTCTCACTGATCAGAATCTCACCGATTTTGGGGAACTCCTTTTTCAGTCCTGCCATAGCAGCTTCCAGCATGTCTTCTTCCAGCAGTTTCTGTAAGTCATCACTGGTAATATCTGTATCCTCCTCTGAGGTAAATAATAAGCTTCCGATCAGTTTCACTTTATCCCAGAAGTTCAATTCTCTCCAAATCCGAAGAAAGGTCACCTGAATGTTACGGTCTGCGAGCACCAATTCCGCTCCGGTTTCCTTCGCACTCTGTATTCCCTGTATCATCTCCCCACCGACAGGGGTATCCAGTTTAGCAGCCATCTTTTTCTGGTAAGAGCTCAGAAAAAGGTTTGCAATCATAAATCCGACCTTCTTGGATTTGATTACTTTAATTAGGTCCGTATCCTCCCAAGCCTTGGGCTTTATTACATTCTGGTACCGATCTTCGTCCAACTCGATACAGACGCTGTCCGGATGCTCCTCTTCAATCACTCTTTTGACTAACTCTACACTTTCCTTTGAAACATGTGCTGTCGCGATCAGAAGAATTTCCTTATCCAAATACTCTATTCTGGTTACATTATCTTCACTCATGAAGGTCCTCCAAGTAATATCCATTCATTTATTAATAACATCAAGCTTAGTTCTGTGTAATATTAACAGTTATTTCAGTATACTATTCCATAATTTTTATGTCAAGCAATCGAATTTGTCTCCGTTTTGCTCAGATCCCCTAACTGTTAACCTAGTAATGGAGCGGGATTCTAAAAATCCCACTCCAACGATTGATAGGTACTGAAATTATTTGTCTTTGTTAATTATGTTTAAAATGGATTTTGAATATTGAGCTATTAAGACATCAATCATTTTCTCTATTTTCTCAACATCAATATTGGCTGGATTCCCTAAATAGCCCATAGGAGTGATACCTTTTGCAATATCTCCACCTTTACTCCAATTTTTCAAATCACATACACTTAAATTTGTTGGAGTTAAGCTCTTAGCAATATCAGAATAAACTAATTCTTTAAAAGACTGTTCCATCCAACTCGTTTCAAAAGCACCGGCATGAATATCTAAATACTCTCTCTCTAATGAGATATTATCTTGATCTAAACTTACCTTAACCAGATATTCTTTCTCCTGCAAATACCCCAACTGATAAAATACATTCTCTAAATTTACAAAATATGCTTTTACTGTTTCTTTATTCGCTTTCTCAGCTACTTCAATCATTGTTTTTATATGAGCAAAATCACCATGGAAATTCAGCAAAAAGATTTTATCAAATCCCCATCTTATCAAGTTCCGTATTACTTCCAAAAGTACTATACTCATCGTTTCAGTTTTAATTTCAAAGGAACCGGTAAAACCGTTTGTTATACTATTCACTCCCCAATAAAAAGGAGGAGCGATTAGCGCTTCACAATTTTCGCTTTGTAGGGCTTCCTTTATTTTTTCAGATGCATTCTGCGTTAAGTAAATATCTGTTCCAAGACATAAATGCGGTCCATGCTCTTCAACTACAGAAACCGGTAACAGAACACACGCACCTCTCGATATTGCCTCTTCAATTTGAGGATACGTCATATCTACCATAGTATTTTTAAAAATTGAATATTCCATAATTCATCTCTCCTTAGGGTAAACTTTATGGTATATATGATAAAGTCTGCCCTAAGGGCAAAGTCAATCCTTATTTTATTGAATTGGAATTTGTATTTCAGTCAAGTAATTGCTTTTCAAATCCGTAATTACTTCGTTTATGTAATATATCTCTATTGGTTCACCTGTTACAATGTAATTTTGCTTTCGAATATTTTCATAAAGACAATCATAAAATTCATCCATCTTCTCACCATACGGGCCACGATAAACAGCGCATGCATATAAGCCTGCATTTAGTGTCTTGTGACTGATATGATCAAGCTCCATTATCTCATTGATCTGATATCCGATTTGAATCATAACCTGTTCTGTGTTTGTTTTTGAGTTACAGATTGCTAAAGGCGGTGAAATGATATTATCGAGATCCTGTTTTATCAAAAGGACAGTGTTCATTATTATTTTATAATAATCTCTGTAAATATCCGGTGAATGTTTTCCGGTATACTCTTGATAAATTATCATCCTATCAGACAACTCTTTTTTCATAAAGGGGTCCTTACCAAAGTCAGATAATACGTCATCAATATCTTTACACTGACTTTTCATGATTTGAATTTTTCTTAGTTTCTTAGTAAGTTCTTCCATTTGAAAAGCAATCTCTTTTTCTTGATTTTCTAAAATATCATCCAGTATGCATACCAGATCAGAACCATCATTTTTCTTATAAAATCTGCCTATTTTCTCTAATGATACTCCGATATCCTGTAATTGTTTGATTGCCATTACACGAGTAACATGTGCTTTATTATAGAAACGATACCCATTTTCCGAATTTATCTTTGCAGGTTTTAATAAACCCACTTTGTCATAATAGCGTAAGGTCTTAGGAGTAACATTGCATATTCGGGCTAATTGTCCTATACTTAATAATATTTCTTCCATTTCTTCATCTCCGCTAGTTTTTATCCAAATCCTCACCCTCAATACGATAGATATCTTCCAACCGCAGTCTTTTCTCTACGATCTGAAGGATGCGTGAGGTCCGATCCAATTTGGCCGTCAAACCGGTGAACTGAATATACTCTCCGCCATCTACGACACTCATTTTATTCATTTGAAAGAATACAACAGTAATCATTGGGGGTTGCCCCTTCATCAACAGCCGCTCGATCTTTTCCAGTTGTAAATCCAAATACTCTTTTGCTTCCTCTGACAATTCTATCCGCGGTACAACGATTTTCTGTTTTGCCGCAATTGCCTCCTCATAGCCCTTCAGCGCAGCAAAGGGAGCAAATATCTTTGCCCTGTCTTCTATTGACATTCTTGGATGTCTGATGATATCCATGCTTATCAGTGGATATTCCTTATGAATAATGTCATCATATTTATTTGTAATCTTAGCATCCAAGGATACCGGATTCTTTACCATATCAGATCTCTCCTATGCTTTGTGTCCGCCAATCTGGTTATTTCTCTCCTTCGTTGTAGCACCTTCTTCTAAATTGATCCCTTTCAGAATGGCATTCTTTCCAAACTTCTGTTTTATACTAAGCATTGCTTCCTGTATCTTACGTTCTTTTGCCTGTTCTACCGGATCTGTAAACAAATCAAACTGTTCAAATCCCTCTTCAACGAGATTATTGGCGCAAAGAGTAACCCGCCTGGTCATGAGTTCTTTTGATACAATCTTATCATAAAGCTCCATTACCGCCATCATGATTTTCTTAGTACTGTTGCTCTTCGTACCAAGGTTAGCAGTGCCATGAGCAGATTTCGGTACTGCCCTTCCATAACGGTCATAGGTAACCTCGCCCTCGTAGTTACCTTCATCAACATTGCCTCTGTCATAACCTATGGTCAAGGTCAGGCTATCCGTCATTACTCCCTTTTCTACAAGTTCTAATACCAGCAAATCCGTCATTTCCTGTACAATTATTCTTGTTTTAAGAAAATCATACGGACAATGCAGGACCTGTCCCGAAGAAATACTGTTTGTACTGGGTCGATAGGATTTAATATCTTCCATACCGCAGGGTTCGTACCCCCAGGCATGATCAATTAATAATTCAGCATCAATGCCAAGCATTTTATATAGAAGGTCCTCCTGATATATTGAGGTTCTGGCGATGTCGCCCATCGTATTCAGACCGTTATTCTCAAGTCTTTTTGCAATGCCTTTGCCAATTCTCCAGAAATCAGTCATCGGTTTGTGATCCCACAATAATCTGCGGTAAGTCAGCTCATCGAGCTCAGCAATACGAACTCCGTTTGCATCAGCCTCAACATGCTTTGCAACAATATCCATAGCAATCTTACTAAGATACAGGTTGGTACCGATTCCTGCTGTGGCGGTTATTCCGGTCTTTTTAAGTACATCGTGAATCATTTTCACCGCCAGCTCCATCGCAGACATCTGATAAAGGCTCAGATAATTCGTTACATCCATAAAGCATTCATCTATACTGTAAACATGAATATCCTCCGGACTGATATATTTTAAATAGGTCGCATAAATTTCTGCTGAAACCTCGATATATCGCGCCATCTGAGGCGGAGCAATGATATATTCTACCTCTTTCCCTGTCCGCTGCTTTACCTCCTTCAGCTTCTGTTGAACCTCAAATAACCTGGCTCTGCCAGGTATACCATAAGCCTTTAAAGACGGAGATACCGCAAGACAGATAGTCTTCTCTGTTCGAGATGGATCAGCTACCACCAGGTTGGTAGTCAGTGGATTTAGTCCTCTTTCTATACACTCCACGGAGGCATAAAATGATTTCAAGTCGATTGCAATATAAGTATGATTTTGGTTTGTTGGTCTTGAATTTGACATTTCACTGCCTCCTTTCTGATTGCTCTCAACTCATAGAATTCTTTTTTTATATTGTAGTCCCCATTCTTTCATGGAGTCAAGAATCGGTTTGAGGCTATATCCTGATTCTGTCAGTGTATATTCCACACGCGGCGGAACCTCAGCATATACGGTTCGCGTTAATAAACCGCTTTCCTCCATAGTGCGTAGATTTGCGGTAAGGACCTTCTGCGTAACATTTCCAATTGATTTCTTTAATTCACTGAACCGTTTTGTACCGTTCATCAAATCTCGCAAAATGAGAACCTTCCATCGATTTGAAATCATTAGCAGTACCATCTCTACCGGACATGCTGGTAAATGCTCTTTGTCAATCATAAAAGCCTCCAAATAGTGTTATTATCTTTGGTATCCAAATGGATACTACGGCACATTTTAGTGCCTTCTTTACATATTATCCATACAGCTATAATATATCATCGAAAGGTGGCAAAATCAAGTACCACAAGCACCGTTCAATGTGGATTCTATAAAATCCAAAAATAATAATTAGAAAAGGGGAAAAATCAAATGAAAGATTTATTAATCAAAAACATCAACGATATCGATGCAAAAATCAGCGAAAGGGATGGAAACTCTTTTTCCATTAAACCAGTTGTTGCCGGTGAGGATATAGACACCTGTGCTACAGCATTTATCGAGGTTCCTGTTGGCAAATATGCATTTGGATACCATTATCATGATCAAAGCGAAGAAATCTTCTATGTTGTGAGCGGCACTGGGAAATTACGCTGCGCATATGGTGAGAAGGATGTAAAGGCTGGCGATATGCTTTGCTTCCCTACAGGTGAAAAGGGTGCACATGTTTTGTCTAATACTTCCGATACAGAACCTCTTGTATTTATTGATTTTGATGTGAAAGCTAATAAAACGGACATTGTAACTTTCCCGGATATGGGGAAGATGATGATTTCCGGAGCACATATGAAAGCAATGGTTGATATACCTCAGGCTTGATGCCCAGCAGCACAGGCTCAATAAAAAAGGCAGCCCTTACGGACTGCCTTTCTACTATATCACTTCTTTTCCCATATATAACACATGGTCACAATCTACAAAACCATTTTTTCTATAGAAATTTGGTGCAGGTATTTTATCAATTTATTCATTATCTTTTCCTAATACTCTCCAATGTGTTAGAGCAGGAAAGGGGGAAGGGTTATTTTCATCCTTTCTTAAATTACAAAGCAGTATTGAGTCCGATCTCTTCTCATCCAAGTCGAAGCTTTGATCTTCGCCTGATTGCATTAACCGGATTGTCCGCCTTTCACCGTCATGAAATACGATATCAGCTTGTTTCCAGTAATTATCATGGGGAAAATCCGATCTTAGGTTGATTATTAATTGGTGTAAAATAATGAATCGGCCAAAATCAATTCTGATCTGAGCATTAGGATCCTCATTGTCGCCCCAAGAGGTATATGGCCATTCTCCATGCCCATTTGTCTCTATGAAACCGTCAATGGTATTTCTAGCGGCAAAGATGGATTCATCTCTGGTCTCAATACTCGCACTGCAATGTGGAAATAGGATGGTTTCTCCGCGGACATCCAACGGATTCGTACTGATATCCCTCCATCCTGGTGTCATCGGTTCGCAGCTGAGGATATCATAAATGTGATAACGTCCTGCAAAGGTACCCGATGCATATGGCATTCTTGATTCACCAAAAGGAATCGGGTACACAAAGGTACCAGCCTTTGCATATACCCATGCCTCTTCCACACCGGTATCCAGCTTCATTCTCAGATACTGCGGTTTCCGGACCTCAAGGACAAGATGATCTCCGTCCTGATATTCACGGTCTGCCAGCAGATGAATATGCTTCTCATCCTGCTTACTTGCAATGCAATTTCTTTCTTTATCATAAAGTGCTAAGCCAAGCATATTTTTTCCTCCATCTCAATCATAGCCGTACCGATACCGTATTCCGGAAGCCAGAGAGCAATTAGCTTTCCATTCATTCGAATAAAGAAATGCTGTTCCTTCCCGGTTCGATTCAGGATGGTGACCACAATCTTTTGATCCGGTCGTAAAAATGCAACTACGTCCAACTCATCCGTATAACGGCTCATTCCAATTC
>JAEZLY010000057.1 GCA_023414985.1 Bacillota bacterium
TAAGCTCCGGCATCACCTACAACGGCATACTCCGAATAAGCGCCCCATCCCGGGGTATACCCATCTATTTCCTGTTCAAGAAAAGGAAGCAGTACCACATCTCCGACTTTTAGGTTTTTCACTTTGCTCCCAACCTCTATCACTCTTCCCACACCTTCGTGTCCCAGGATGGCAGGATAAGTGTCAAAGTTTTTAAATTGATGATGAATTAACTTCGTATCAGTACCATTGCAGACACCACAGCTGAGTAATTTCACCAACGCCTGACATTCTCCGTACTCCGGCACCTTAATTTCTTCCACAAAAAGCTTCCCCATTGCATTAACAACCAGCGTTTTCATAACATACCTCCTTCTGCACTTTCTTAAGAGAAAGGCATACTTTTCTATTCATCATTATAAGGAATAGAACGTTTGTTAGAAACTTATTATTTTTTGATTTCGTGTATGATTTTTCATCAAAAATAATGTATGGTTTATAGGACAAACACTTAAATGGCCTAAGTACAGAAATGGAGCAGAATTTGGCGAATCCCACTCCAACTATTGACATAGAGCCTATTAATTAACACTGCCTGTGTGGTAATGGTTCAGTGGTTAGCAATGAAGCCATAGGAAAGCTGAGATTATAATTTCTTTCCTTGTTCACCCAAGTTCATTTCTTATATGATCTTTTTTTAGTCTACACAGCATCAGGGTCAAACTCTATGCGTTCTTCAATTGGCGTATCCATAATCTTGCGTTTACATAAAAGCCACAGGCACATACCTACCACACACGCACAAAACTCTGATGCAGTCATCGCCCAGATAACACCATCCAGTCCAAACAGTGCGTTCCCGGTAATAATAATGGGAATCAGGGCAATCCCTCTTGTGACAGACATGATGTTGGATTGTATTCCTTTTCCAAAAGCTTGAAACATACTTGTGAACAATCCCGAAAGTCCTGCAAATAAAGTGGATGCGAGCAGTGCAGTCAAAATTTCCTTGCCAACCGCAATTACATTCGGGTCAGAGCTAAACAAGCCTATTACCTGTGTGCGCAATACAAACAAGATAACAGCAATTCCCGAAACAATTCCTACAAGATATATAGTGGTTGTTTTGAGCACCTTACCCAGCCGTTCCGAATTGCCTGCCGCATAGGAAAAAGCGATTATCGGAACTACTCCCATATACAGCCCCATACCGATCAAGTCCGAAATCTGGCACAAACGGTTTGCTACTCCAAATGACGCGACCACATAATCACCATATATCATGGCATAGTTATTGAATAAAAGGCTTGAGATAATCAAAAAGCAGGATAAAAGAAGTGCAGATACCCCAATCTTGAAAATATTACCCAGAATATCGCCTGTCGGTCTAAAATCCTTTATTCGTATGCTTTGTACAGAGCTTTTCCTGTGTAAGTACCAGACATAGTACATAACTGCGCAGACATTTCCAATTACTGTGGCAATTGCAGCCCCCTTCACGCCCATACCAAATGGGAGAATGAAAATGGGGTCAAGAATGATATTGACTACTACACTGACCATCATTCCAATCATGGATTCCTTTGCAGCTCCCTCACCTCGAACAGTCTGCCCAAGCGTAAAATTAGCTACCATGAATGGTGCGCCAACCACAAAGGGCAGTATATAATCCAGTGTAGGAGTAAAGGCTTCTCCGGTTGCCCCCAAAACTTTCAGAATGGGATTCAAAAATGGTAGGCTGATAATTGCAAACAGCACCCCTGTCAATAATGATAAATAAAAGTTTACAACGGATGCTTTTTTTACGCCATCTATGTTTTTTTCACCAAGCAGACGTGAAATATAGGTACTGCCGCCAGTACCAAAGAGTTCACCTAGAGCCATTAATATAGTAGTAAATGGTAAAGCCAGCGTAATAGCTGCCAACGATGAGGTGTTATTTAGCAAGCCTATAAAATAGGCATCGGTAATATTGTAAATCATATTAACGACCATACCTAATATCATTGGAATTGCCATGTGAAGAATTGCTTTGGATATTGGGGCTTGTTCAAGATAATACATTGCATTATTTGTGTTGTTGTTCATATTAAATATCTCCTTTGTTTTGGTAGAATTCTACCTATTTGGGTAAAAGAAAGCGCTGTTACACGCAGTTGCTTATACCTATGTTTTCACAGGCTTTTTTCAGCAGCTCTAAAAAGGCTTTCTTCTGTTCGTCCGTAAAACCTTGCAATAGCTTTTGCTCAGTTTCTACAAAAACATTTTCCATTTCGTTAATCAGTTTCATTGCTTTTGCGGTAATTTTTATCTGCATGGTACGTCCATCTTCATCCCCTTGCTGCCGTATTATAAATTCACCTTTTTCAAGCCCGTTAAGTAAACTGGTAACAGATGGACCGCTTATTCCTATCTCTTTTGAGAGTGCTTTGCGGCTGATTTCTTTTCCACTCTCTATCCTGTCGTAGATGTCACCAAGCAGCCTAGCCTGTTGATTCGTGATGCCGTAAGCAGTTAGACTTTGGTCGTTGGCATAACGCATTCCAAAAGCAATAGAACGAATATAATAGTCGTAACCATCCATTTTTTTCACCTCAAATAATTAAGTTCAATTCTACTTAATAGTATATAGGTAGAGTTCTACTTTGTCAAGAGGGTTTATTATCGTGTCTGGTTTATACACAAATTACATTCTGGCATAGTATCATGATTACTTGTTTTATCAACAAAGAATATTACAAAAGCACCCTATCATCTTCATGATAGGGTGCTTTACTATCTCTTCGCTGTTATTCAATACAATCTAGTTTAAGTCAAACCTATGAAAAACTGCTTACCTGAAATCTTCTTCAGCCTTGAGATAACAGAGATCAACCCTCGAATAATACCTGTCTCATCGTATCCTCACAGGTCATATCCTCTACATCGCAAAGACTGCTTAAAATAACCTCATTTTCGTGATCGTTGCCTGCATCTGGATTAACTAATCTGAATTGGCTCTTTCCGACACGCTCAAAAGACGCAGTTTTCGGGATTTCAATTTCCCCTGCTGATTTATACTTACTTTCTGCATAGTTCTCGAACCGGTTGCCGTCCAAGGAATTGATTTCTGTTTTTGCTTTATATCCCAAAAGCATCGGACCGTACAAGAACTTATGATATCCGGTAATACTGTTTTTAAAGGAAGCTGTCTCTACTCGGAAGGAAAGTCCTAAATCAAGTTCGATACAATCGCCGGTAAGTAATTTCGCTTCAGCAGTTATGAAACCGTTATCAAAAGCCACCGGAACCTGTTTCCCGTTAATCAATAGCTCAACCTCTTCTTCCTTTGACCAGGAAGGAGCAAATAATGTAAGCTTTTTCGGAGTCGAAAGAGTAGATTCCAGTATTTCAAATTTTACTGCTCCGTAATATGGATATTTTGTTTTCTCCTCCAGCTTGAGGAGGCCGTCTGCAAAACGTAGCGTAGCCGTACAGCTGTTATAAAATGGTATATATATTTCATCTTGCTCTGTGAAAAAGTTGTATTCGATTGCACGGGTCAGTCCTTCCCCGCCTCTCATGGTACAGCACCAATAGGTCTCAAAGTTGACAGGAGTCAGGAAAAGATTATCCTCAGCGTCCTTTGCTCCTGCACATCGGTCGGTACCGAAGGAACCGTTATACCTGTTGCCATGTGTCAGTGCATTAAAATATATTTTATGTGCATCCTCCAGGTACTCCGATTTCTTCGTATGCTTCCAAAGTGTCGTTGCAGCGATGAAGGAATCAATAATTGCACAGGGCTCTGTCCATCTGGGTGCGCCAAACCAGTTATAATTGCCGTATGCTTCCGACCAAGCCTCCGTTTTATATAAAGTAAACATCTTTTCAGCCATATCCAGGTATTTCTTATCATTAACCAATTCATAATACCTTAGGATGCCTCGGATACCACTCAGCGTTGCGTGCGTCTGTATATGTAAGGTAAGAAAATCCATTTCCATATATCTGGTGATGATTTCCTCCGTCAATTCCTTAAGCTCACTCCATCCAAACAGCTCATAGGCCTGTGTAGCTGCATCAATCATGATAAATGCACAGCCTGCATCTGAGGTTTCGGCGTGATGCTTCGTCTTCGTCTGAAGCTTCGAAAGAATCCATACCTCCTGATCGTTAAACCGGTTCTTCGGGTCAATCGGGTATTTACAGTAATTACCCTTTGCAGGAAGCAGAAAGTTTCTCACCATCACTTCAACTATCTTCTTTACTTTTTCATCTTTCTTCCAATAATAATATTCAATCAGTCCTCTGATGATCCAGTTATGTCCTCCAAAGTGTTGCTCATCGAATTTCCCCTCCGGAAGAATCGGCCCGAAATAACCTTTTTCATTCAAATGCTCCGGTATCATAGAAATGATCTCATCAAGGTATGCCGGTGTCCGGTGAGTACTCTGGGCAAGCAACGTCAACGCGAGGATAACCCTACCTTCCCAATCTGCCGGCCATCCATGAGAATCCGCCTTAAATACCTGATTTGGCCTGTACCATTCTCCTTCAAGTCGTGTGAAATTCATTCCGGAACGTACAGCCAATTCTCCTTTTATATCAATATCTGATAAATTGATTGGTTTCATAATTCAATATTCTCCATTTCGCAGAAAAGTGTAATAAGTCTCAATCATATGTATCAACGGCAAACGAATCATTAAATAACATTATCTATATAAAAATGACTATGTCACATACAAATCGCATCATTTCAATTCAACTCGGTAAAAAAGCATAAAGCTAATAAAGGGATATCAGATCAGAATGTGAAATATCCCGAAATCCGTATCAATTATTCTTTTTACATAATAAATGAGCTTAAATATATTAACTTTTCCAATATTAAAAGCTTAGGTCTACATCATTCATAGAATTATTTATTTCATACCGGTTAAAGCAATACCATCCACAAATTGCTCCTGGAAGATGATAAAGACAATGACCATCGGTATGCATGCCATTACTGCGCCTGCCATTAGTGTCGGATAATTAGTAATAAATTGGCCTACCATATTTGAAATTCCAACTGCTAAGGTGAGTTTGGAATCGGAGTGGTTTACAACCAAGGGCCATAACAAATCGTTCCACGACCATAAAAATGTTACAGTACCCAGAGCAACCATACCTGATTTTGCAAGAGGAAGCATGATCCGGCTATAAACACCAAACATATTGCAGCCATCAATGATAGCAGCGTCCTCCAACTCCTGCGGTAATGACATAAACACCTGTCTGAGAAGGAAAACTCCGTACGCACTGAACATTCCGGGAACAATTAAAGCCTGAAGCGAATCAGCCCAATGTATTTTTGTCATCAGAATAAAGTTTGGTATCATAAAACATTGCCAGGGTATCATAAATACAGATAATACCAACATGAAGAGAAGGTTCTTTCCCGGAAATTTAATTCTTGCGAATGCAAATCCCGCCATTGATGTAATCAAGAGTGTTCCAAACGTTCTGCATACAGAGGTTATAACCGTGTTCTTGTAGTAATATCCAAAATGCAGGACCTTTGTCACATCCAGATAGTTATGAAATTGAAAGGCCTTGGGAAATATGACAGCCGGAACATGAGTCGATTCCCCTATGGTTTTAAATGAAGTAAGTATCATCCAGGCAAAGGGCAATAGCATGATAAGTGCTCCTATTGTCAAAATCAGATAAATAAGACTGCCATGAAATACTTTTCTATTACTGCTCATACATATTCCTCCTACTCATAATAAACCCATTTTTTTTGCAATTTTAGCTGAATAGCGGTTATTATCATAATGATGATGAAAAGCACCATTGCAATGGAAGCAGCATAACCTCTGTCATACTTGATGAATGCATTTTCATAGTAGGTATAAACCATTGATCTGACGCTGTTAATTGCCGGACTATTTTTTCCTATCATAATCCAGATAAGGTCAAAAACCTCCATGGCATTTATGAGTGAAGTAACCATAAGGAAAAATAAAGTAGGTGAGAGCAAAGGAATTGTTATCTTTCTAAAGCTATGAAAGCCGTTTGCACCATCCACTTTTGCAGCTTCATAATAGACGCTCGGTATCCCCTTAAGTCCGGATATGATGATTATCATGTTGTATCCAATGGATGCCCATATAGATACAATTGCCACCGAAGACAACGCTGTATGCGTTGAACTAATCCATGCAATCCTGGGTATATGAAAAATAGAGAGGAATTGGTTGATCAGACCATAATCCGAATTGTATAACCACATCCACGCCATCGCAATAGCTGCGGGCAAAGTTACTTGCGGAAGGAAATAGATTGTCCTGAAAACCTTTGCCCCTTTCAGTCCGCTGTTTAACAATGCAGCCACAACAGTAGAAATGATCAGACTCAACGGAACCATAATGAGCGCAAAGATCAAGGTGTTTTTAAGAGAAAGAAGCAGATTAGGATCCATTAATAAGCGAGTATAATTCTTTAATCCAATCCACTTCATGGGCTCAAATCCCTTATACCTGTTAAAACTGTAGTACGCAGTTTCAATGATCGGTATAATATTGAATATGATCAATCCTATCATCAAAGGAGCAATCATGAGGTACCCCCAAAAGTAATTGGATGTCTTTTTCTTTTTCATAGAGGTTTTCTTACTTTTCTGTGCATTCTGCATCCCGGTCTCCAGATTTTCACTGCTCACGTTCTAACCTCCCTCGGAGTTTTATGCTAATATTTGGGGGATGTTTCATGAAACATCCCCCTGCTTCATTTATTGAATGTTCTGTTGCGAATTATTATTGAGCATTATCGGCAATCGCCTGGTTCATTGCATCTGCAACCTGTTTGCAGGCATCCTGTAATGTAATCTGCCCAGCCCAAGCCTGCGGGAATACCTGCTGCTCTACCGGAGTCCATTCAGGCATGGAAGGATCTGCCGGATACGGCACCGCATTCTGCGTCATATCGATGAAGCACTGTAAATGCAGGTTAGGAGTTGCTGCTACCCAAGCATCCTGAGTACCGGTAAATGCAGGTATTGCTGCACCCATCTGTGCCGAAATACTTTGTGCATCTTTGGATCCCAGGAACTCAAGGAATTTAGCTGCTACATCCTTATTCTTTGTAGTGTTGGACATTGCATAGGTCAAACCATTGATAACTACCTGTTTCTTTCCGTTGAAGGACGGGAAGCTGACAACATCAACCTTATCCTTTGTATATTCATTTGATTTCATTTCTGAAACCATCCAGGAGCCAAGGAATACCATAGCCACCTTACCTGACTCGAACATTGCTGTAGCATTGGTATCTGTCAGCTGCTGCTGTGTAGGAGATACCTTATACTTGTCAATCAGGTCAATCCAGCACTGTAAACCATTCTGAGTTTCAGGAAGATCATAACCGGATTTTGTCTTATCGGGGTTGATTACATATCCGCCAGCCATCGGGATTGTATTATATGTAGTCTGCTGGCTGTCATACCCTGCTGCAATACCATAGACACCATTGGCTGTATCTGTTAACTGCTGAGCGGCTGCAACCATGTCATCCCAGGTCCAGCTGTCTGTAGGATAAGCAACACCCTTTGCATCAAAAAGAGTCTTATTGTACCATAAACCGATTGTATCGAAATCCTTAGGAATACCATACTGTATTCCACCCATCTGTCCGCCCTGTACCAGTGCCTCCGGGAAGCCGGACAGATCGTAGTTGTCAGCTTTCAGTACGTCGTCTAACGGAGAAAGCATCTCACCTTTTACATATTTGGATAACTGCGCGATATGCATCCAGAAAACATCCGGAAGTGTACCACCCTGTGCGGCAG
>JAEZLY010000068.1 GCA_023414985.1 Bacillota bacterium
CGCCGGTCGGGAATTTCACCCTGCCCCGAAGAATTTACCTTTATTCTTTTTACAGCATCATCATACAACAGGCTATACACAATGTCAATATGGTGATACAAAAAAATTTTCACAAATTCTTCCGGTCATTTCGATGATATTAAGGCAACTTGTATTGTATTGGTCATCAGAGCTTCATGGAAAGCTGGATTCTTTTCTTGGCAGCATCCACTCCGATTACTTTAACTTCAACGATATCTCCGACACTTACCACATCCAGCGGATGCTTTACGAATTTCTTATCAGATATCTGTGAAATGTGCACCAGACCATCCTGATGAACACCGATATCCACAAACGCACCAAAATCAATTACGTTACGCACGGTTCCTTTTAGGATCATACCCTCGGTCAGATCTTTGATCTCAAGTACGTCAGTCCGGAGAATCGGCTTCGGCATCTCATCTCTGGGATCGCGTCCGGGCTTCTCAAGCTCTTTGATGATATCCGTCAGAGTAATCTCACCGACTCCAAGCTCCTGAGACAGCTTATGCTTGTCTTTAATCTTTCTGCCGATGGTGATGATGTCCTCCCCTTGTTCCGCAGATGTTTCAGAGTTGGTGTTTGTCCCCGGAGCATCCTGTACCATCACATTACCATTGCCGACTGCCGCTGCCAAAGCCTTACCGAAGGCAGTATCCTGTGTCTTTACTGTAATCGTCTTCTCTTTCTTTTCCGGTCTGGGTTCCGCTTTCTTGACAGTCTCTGTCACAGTCTTCTGCTTCATGGCTTTTGCCTGTATTTCCTTTACATCCTCCAAAGTCATACCCAGTTTATTCAGGAGCGCCTGGGTTGCTTCATAGGATTCCGGATGCACACCGGTTGCATCCAACGGATTATCCCCTCCAAGAATTCTCATAAAGCCTGCGCACTGCTCAAACGCCTTCGGTCCGAGCTTTGCAACCTTTAAAAGCTCTGCCCTGCTACGGAAACGGCCGTTTGCTTCACGGAAAGCGACGATATTTTTCGCAATCACTTTACTGATACCGGATACATGCTCGAGCAGGGAAACGGATGCAGTATTCAAATCCACACCAACCTTATTCACACAATCCTCAACCACACCGGAAAGAACCTCTCCCAGCTTCTTCTGATTCATATCATGCTGGTATTGGCCGACACCGATGGACTGGGGATCAATCTTAACCAGCTCTGCCAACGGATCCTGCAGTCTTCTTGCGATTGATGCCGCACTTCTCTGCCCAACATCAAAATTCGGGAATTCTTCGGTAGCCAGCTTACTGGCTGAATAGACCGAAGCTCCGGCCTCATTTACGATGATATATTTGAGCGGCCGGTTCAGTTCTTTTAGCAGCTCCACGATTATCATCTCAGATTCTCTGGAGGCTGTACCGTTGCCAACCGAGATCAAAGTAATGTTATATTTATCAATCAACTTCTTCAGAACCTGTTTTGCTTCCGCTACCTTATTCTGTGGTGCAGTCGGATAGATGACTACTGTGTCCAATACCTTACCGGTATTATCCACGACAGCCAGTTTACAACCGGTTCTAAATGCAGGGTCCCATCCAAGAACTACCTGTCCGGCAATCGGAGGCTGCATCAGGAGCTGTTCCAGATTCTTACCGAACACCTTAATCGCACCGTCCTCAGCCTTCTCTGTCAGTTCGTTTCTGATCTCACGTTCAATAGCAGGTGCAATCAGACGCTTATAGCTGTCTTCTATGGTGGTCTTCAGTACATCGTTGGTATTAGGATTGTCCTTTGTGATGACCTTCTTCTCCAGATATCGAAGAATACGCTCTTCCGGAGCATTAATCTTGACTGTCAGAACCTTTTCGCTCTCACCGCGGTTGATGGCAAGAACTCTGTGTCCGGCAAGCTTGGTAATTCCCTCTTCAAAATTATAATACATCTCATAAACGGATTCCTGCTTGGCATCCTTCGCCACAGATACCAAAGTACCTTCCTTCGTGGTGACGTCACGGATATAGCTGCGATGCTCCGCTTCATCAGAGATATCCTCTGCGATGATATCCATCGCTCCAGCGATTGCTTCTTCTACCGTACGAACCTCTTTTTCTTCAGAAAGATATTCTTTGGCCACCTGTTCCAAAGGCTCTTTCATTTCCTGAGCCCAAAGGATTGCTGCAAGTCCGTCCAAACCTTTTTCCTTGGCAATGGTAGCCCTTGTCCGTCTCTTTGGACGGTAAGGACGATATAAGTCTTCCACAACAACCAGAGTGGCTGCTGCTGTAATCTGTGCTCTCAGCTCCTCCGTCAGTTTTCCCTGTTCCTCTATGCTGCTTAATACCTGGGCCTTTTTCTCCTCCAGGTTCCTTAAGTATTGTAATCTTTCATGTAGATTTCGTAATTGCTCATCATCCAGAGAGCCGGTTACTTCCTTACGGTATCTTGCGATAAAAGGGATTGTATTCCCTTCGTCGATTAATTTTACGGCAGCCTCGACCTGCTCCAGACGTATGCCAAGTTCTTCTTTTATCTGTTTTATAATATTCATTGTCCTGCTCCTTAAAATCTTAGTTGTACTGAAATATCTTCTATTAAATATCATTTTTACCATTTTCAATGATACCATCCGTCCCCATGAAAAGCAACTGGAATTACTTATAATCACCTGTGCAGAAATATTGACTGCTTCAAAAAGCTGTATTATAATAAAGGTATTAAATAATCCATTTTTGTCACATGTTGTCATTACTAAATGGAATGGGCAGACTCTGAAGGAGGTGCTTTCATGATTGGTCCCGTGGGCTATACCACCTATACTATGCCGGTCGCCGGTGTTAATTTATCGAGCGCTCCTGCCTCTGCTGTGACCAAGATCAGCAGCGTCCGACCGGTCTCCGAAAAGTCAACCATCAATGTGGATAAAACACAGCCGACAGAATGTCAAACCTGCAAAAGCCGGAAATACATGGACGTATCCAATGAAGCAAATGTATCCTTTAAGGCACCTACCCATATTGCTCCGGAAGCTTCCTTTGCTGCTGTATCCGCTCATGAGCAACAGCATGTATCCAATGCGGTATCCACCGGAAGTCAACCGGGCAATCAACTGGTTTCTTCCTCTGTATCGTTTCAAATGGGGATCTGTCCTGAATGTGGAAAACCCTATATCGCCGGCGGAACAACCAGAACTCAGATCAAATATAATGAAAGCAATCCTTATGAGGCCTCCCGCAAGTCTGTCGAGGGAAGCTTATTAAAGGGTATGAATTTTGACGCAGTCGCTTAATTACAGGCTAAATATATAAGAACACAGCAACACTCCCTGCAGGAATATAATCCAGACAGGGAGTGTTTTTTATCTTCTTTTTAGTGAATAGCTCTTTTTCGGTCTGTTCCGCCCATGACGTCCGACACATCATTGATCGTCACAAAGGCATTCTCATCCTTATCATTTACGATTGATACCAGCTTGGAGATCTCCAGACGGGAGATTACTGAATAGATCACCTGCTTTTTATCCTTGGAATACCCTCCTCTGGCTTCCAGGAAGGTAACTCCTCTACCAAGACGGGCATTGATTGCGTCTGCGATTTCATCGGCATTTGTTGATATAATCATCACCGCTTTCGCTTCATCGAAACCTTCCATGACAATATCCACAGCCTTATGAGCCACAAAATATGCCAGCATTGAATACAGCGCTCTGTCCCAGCCTAATACAAGGGCTGCACAGAGGAAGATGATAACATTAAACATCATGACAATCTGGCCGACGGAGAACATGGCACGTTTGCAGAGGATGATAGCAATAATCTCTGTTCCATCCAGAGAACCGCCATATCGTAAAATCAATCCGACTCCGGCACCAAGTATGATACCACCGAATACCGTTGCGAGCAGGATATCATTGGTCAGTCCGGGAATTGGATGAAGTATAAAGGTAAAAAGCGAGAAAGCAGTAATGGAAAATAATGAAGTAATAACAAAGGTCTTGCCTATCTGCTTATAACCGATAAAGAGAAACGGAACATTCAACAAGAAGGTGAATACACCGATCGGTATCCCCGATAAGATACTTGTGATAATGGAAATACCTACGATACCTCCGTCGATAATATGATTGGGAATCAAGAATATCTCCAGACCGACTGCAGCGACAAAGGATCCCAAAAGAAGCAGTAAATATTTTTTTATCTGCTTGAAAATCTGATGTTTTTTCTTATTCATCCGTTCATCCTCATTTCTCTGTAATTTAATAGGGTATCTTTCCTGAGATTATTCCTGTCTTTATTATACCGTCTTTTTCACAAGAAGACCAAACAAATCTGCAGATGTTACGAAAAAATTCAGGATAAAAGGGAAGCTCCCAGGAGCTTCCCTTTTCGCATAAAAAACCATATATTCTAAACACACTCCGAAATAAACGATTAATTCTTATGATAGAGCAAACTTATCATGTACCGCTATCATTGCCTTATCAACCTGGGCTTCGTCAATCAGGACAGTAACTCTGATCTCCGAGGTAGAAATCATCTTAATGTTGACACCGACATCATAGAGAGCCTCGAACATCTTCGCAGCAACTCCGGCATTGGACATCATTCCGGCACCTACGATGGAAACCTTGGCAACATCTCTTTCCACATCAATCTTCTGGCAGGTCAGGCTACCTCCCTGATGACGTTCAAGAATTGCAATTGCTTCATCTAAGTCATCCTCTTTCACAGTAAAGCTGATATCCTTCGTGCCATCTCTGCCAATGGACTGAAGGATGATATCCACATTAATATTATGATTTGCCAGATGATTGAATAATTTAAAAGCCACACCGGGCTGATCCTCTAAACCGATTACTGCGATACGCGCAGCATTCTTATCACAAGCGACACCGCTTACAAGCATTTTTTCCATCTTCACTACCTCCTTAACAACAGTACCCTCTGATAAATTCAGACTGGAACGTACAACTAACTGAACTCCGTATTTTTTGGCCATCTCCACTGATCGGTTATGAAGTACGCCTGCTCCTAAGGATGCCAGCTCCAGCATTTCATCATAAGTGATTTCGTCAAGCTTTCTCGCCGTAGCCACAATTCTCGGATCAGCCGTATATACGCCATCCACATCCGTATAAATCTCACAAGCATCTGCATGAAGTGCAGCTGCCAGCGCAACTGCTGTCGTGTCGGAACCGCCGCGGCCAAGAGTAGTATAATCATCAAATTTATTAACTCCCTGGAAGCCGGTAACCAGGACCACCCGCTTTGCTTCCAATTCATTTTCAATTCTTTCCGTATCTATTCTCTTAAGCCTTGCATTTCCGTAGACGCTGGTGGTATGCATTGCAACCTGATAGGCATTTAGGGAAACCGCAGGAACTCCCAGTTTATCCAGGGCCATTGCCATCAGAGCGACAGAGACCTGTTCTCCGGTAACCATCAGCATATCCAGTTCTCTTTTGGAAGCATTCGGATTAATCTCCTTCGCTTGTGCAAGCAGGACGTCCGTCGTCTTTCCCATCGCAGAAAGTACTACCACTACCTCGTTGCCCTTCCTATATTCTTCTGCTATTCTTCCGGCAACATTGAAGATTCTTTCTTTATCACCAACGGATGTTCCGCCGAATTTTTTTACTATTAGCATAGCTGCCTCCTACCTAGAAAATAACTTATTGATCACCGTGTAGCCTTCCTTGACTACGATTCCGCTTTTCCCGGCTTCTTCCTCATTATACAGCCAGCTGTTGTTCTGTCTTGCAGTACTGTCATAAAGCAGATAGGGAACCGGGCTGCTGGTATGGGTACGGCACCGGATCGGTGTAGGATGATCCGGCATAATCAACATACGGTAATCCGCACCCGCCTTCTCCATCTCTTCCACGACAACCTTAATCACCCTCTGATCAAGGTATTCAATCGACTGTACTTTATTCTTTACATTCCCCTGATGTCCCATCTCGTCCGGTGCTTCCACATGGATATAGACAAAGTCATAATTCTCTTCCAAAAGCACCTTGACTGCTGCCATTGCTTTACCCTCATAATTCGTATGAAGGGTTCCGTCTGCCCCCGGTACCTCGATTACTTTCATTCCTGCACCGACTGCTATGCCCTTTAATAAATCCACTGCGGATATCATCGCACCCTTCTTCTTTGTCTTTTCCTCAAAGGAAGTAAGTGCAGGCTTGGTTCCGGCTCCCCAGAACCAGATGGAGTTTGCTTTATTGAAACCCTTTTCCTTCCTCGCCACATTGATTGGATGCTGATTCAGGATATCATAGCTCTTCTTCATCATTTCTCTAAGGGCGGAATCCTTCGGAAGATACGACCCGATTACTCTGCCCAGAATATCATGCGGCTGTGCCAGATCAATCACCTCACCCTGATCCCAGATAGTCAGATGACGGTAACTGGTTCCCACATAGAATTTATAGATCTCGTTCTCCAGCTCTTTTCTTACTGCTTCCAATAAAACTGCGGCGTCCTCCGTGGATATCTCTCCGGAGCTGTGATCCAGAATCGTTCTCTGCTCGTAGGGACCGTCCTCTTCACTTAAGGTTACGATATTGCAGCGAAGAGCAATATCCGTAGCCTTCATATCCACTCCGATACTGAGTGCTTCCAGAGGAGAACGCCCGGAATAATAGATCTTTGGATCGTACCCCAATACGGCCAGATTGGCTGTATCACTTCCCGGCTTCATTCCCTCCGGGATTGTATGTGCAATACCTAGCTCTGACAGCTTCGCCAGCTTATCCAGCTGCGGAGTCTTTGCTGCCATGAGTGGTGTTTGGTTCCCCAGCTCGGCTATCGGTTCATCCGCCATACCGTCCCCGAGAACTACGATGTATTTCATAAGATCCATCCCTTTCTTCTTCAGCAATTAAAATCTAACCCGGATCAAGCTCAGCACGTTGTCCAGACTGCTGATCTTATTTTTCAGCTCCTGTTCTTCAACATTCGCCGTGATAAAGGCATATTCTCCGGTTATCTCAGGTAATGTCACCTCTTCCACCACGCCGAAGAGCTTCTTTACCTCCTCCTTCACCTGGGCACTATCCTTCATTCGGATAAAAAATCTATGCTCAACTTTATTGATATCGGTCAGCTCCAGCTTCTTGCTGCTCCAGATCGTCCAGATATTCTTGCCGATATGCTTCGCCGCATCAACTACATCCGCCACTACTGCACTGGCAGTAGGTAATTTACCGGCACCGCTGCCATAGAACATCACATCCCCAATGACATTGCCCTTAACGAATATCCCGTTAAAGACATCATTGACACTGTAAAGCGGATGATTTGCCTTTATCATGACAGGTGCTACCATCGCATGAACCAGGGAGTTATTTCCACGGATGCTGGAAGCAAATAACTTAATTCTGGCTCCCATAGATTTCGCATATCTGATATCGGTATCGGTGATTTTCGTGATACCCTCTGTATAAATGTCTTCATAATCCACCTGCATGCCAAAAGCAAGAGAGGAAAGGATCGCAATCTTTCTGCAGGCATCGTAGCCTTCTACATCCGCCGCAGGATTGCGTTCTGCATAACCGAGCTTCTGAGCATCGGAAAGTGCCGTATCATAATCCAGCCCTTCTTCACTCATTTTAGTCAGGATATAATTCGTGGTACCGTTTAAGATACCTGTAATCTCAACAATTTCATCCGCAGTCAGAGATTGGTTCAAGGGTCTGATGATCGGAATACCTCCGCCGACACTTGCCTCAAACAGAAAATTCAAGTTACTGGTCTTAGCAATATCGAGAAGCTCTGCTCCGTGCTTTGCTACCAGCTCTTTGTTGGAGGTAATGACGCTCTTTCCTCTTAACAGTGCCTTCTTTACAAAGGTATAGGCCGGTTCCACACCGCCCATAACCTCTACGACTATATTAATATCAGGATCCTCTAATATTATATTCACGTCGTGAACTAATTTCTCCATAATCGGATCCCCCGGAAATTCACGAAGATCCAGGACATATTTGATATTAATCTGGTCACCGGCTCTTTTTTTGATGCTCTCACCATTGGTGTTCAATACCTCGACTACACCGGATCCAATGGTGCCGTATCCTAAGACTGCAATGTTAATCATCTCTGCTCCTCCTGTTCATGCTGTAACCACTTTATTATTCTCTCGAAACCAACTTTACGTAGTGGATGCCCTCCATGGCTTCAATCGCATCCATCATTACCACGGTACTGTCCGTCTGGGGCAGTATCTCGATACTCAAGGTCAAAAGAGCGATTCCGTTTACCGGAATGCTTTGATGGATCGTAAGAATATTTGCCTCGCACTTAGCTACCTGGTTCAGTACCTTGGAGAGAAGTCCGGGTCTGTCGTCCATCTGCAGCATGAAGGTAATTGTCTTACCTCTGGTATTCTCGTAGAAGGGAAAGATATCATCCTTATATTTATAAAAGGAACTTCTGCTGATTTCAACCGCATCCGTTGCCTCCTGAACTGTCATGACACGTTCGGAATCAAGCAGACGCTTCGCCTCAACCACTTTCAGCAATACCTCCGGTACCGCCTTCTTCTTTACAATAAAATATTGATCATCATTCATTAAAATTGCACCTCCTGAGCTTATTCAGGGTAATATATGCGCTTATTGTTTCGAATTGTATGTATATCAAATACAATTGTCTTTCTAAGAAAGATATACTACCATATAATTATTCATATTGCAAGAGCATTTTACCATGAAAAAAAGAAAAAATAAATCTTTGTTACTTATGCTTGAAAGGGCAAGGATAAATATTAATATTTTTGTATAAAAATTAATTCCTGATATCCACTTGCATTCTTCCATAAGATATGGCTATAATTTTATATTATTATGAATATGCAGACATGACAAAGAAGACAAAAGGTCCTGTCACCGTGGGGGGCAGGATAAACATGCCCGGGAATACTGCTGGAAGTTTACTTCCAAGCGGCGTTCTTGGGTATGTGTTTCAGCCGGTTTTCCGGCTGAACCTTTTGTCTTAACATTGCTTATAATTGAAAGGAATCGATCGCCTATGAATATAGAAGAATTCAGAAAGCTGCAGGAACAGATTGGATATCGAGCAGAGATCAACGGTTGGGAGGAATATTTCCGTTCCGTGGTATTAGTCCTGCTCATTCCGATTGACGGCACCTACCACTTTGTATTTCAAAAACGCAGCCGAACGATCCGACAGGGAGGCGAACTATGCTTTCCGGGCGGAAGAATTGACAAGTCCGATCAATCCCTGGAACAGACTGCGCTTAGGGAAACGACAGAGGAGCTGGGCATCCCGGCTGATCAGATAGAAATCATCGGCAGATTGAATACGATTGTAGCGCCCATGGGGACAATAGTGGATGCTTTTGTGGGCATCGCAGATATCAGGAAAGAAGATATCAGGATCAATCCAAAGGAGGTTGAACGAATTCTTACACTACCTGTTTCTTATTTTATTGAACATCAGCCCGAACGCTATGGTGCTGAGGTTCACGTCAGCCCAACCCATACAGATCAGGAAACCGGTCAGGAAGTCATCCTGCTGCCGGCGGAAGAATTGGGATTACCCGATACATACAAAAAACCCTGGGGAGGATTCCAATACAGTGTACTGGTGTATCAGCTGGAGGGAGAGATCCTCTGGGGGATTACAGCCAGATTGGTCGATGATTTTATTCATAGGATAACAGGTAAGAGCCAGTAATCAGAACACATCGGGAAAGGAAAAAGGTCAAATTAGTACAAAATACAGGTGCCGATTTTGATGTAATTTCGATAAATCAAAAAGGTCCGTCGCGAGGAACAGGATATTCTACCTGTTCTTTCATGGCGGACCTTATCTTATATCTTAGATTATAATATCTTGGAGAGGAATTCCTGCAGACGGGGGTGGGTCGGATGGTCGAAGAATTCTTCCGGTGTATTCTGTTCCACAATCACACCTTCGTCTATAAACAGGACACGGGTTGCAACCTTCTTGGCAAAACGCATCTCATGGGTTACCACCACCATGGTCATGCCTTCTTCTGCCAGCTGAGTCATTAAGTCAAGTACCTCACCTACCATCTCAGGATCCAGAGCAGAGGTTGGTTCATCAAAAAGCATGACATCCGGATTCATTGCCAAGGCACGAACGATTGCAATTCGCTGCTTCTGACCGCCGGACAGCTGATTAGGATAAGCCCCAGCCTTTTCAGTCAGGCCAATTCGCTGAAGCAGTTCATAAGCCTTCATTTCGGCCTGTTCCTTCGTCATCAGTCCCAGTTTGATCGGTGCAAGCGTGATATTCTCCAGGACAGACAGGTGGGGAAACAGATTGAACTGTTGGAATACCATACCCATCTTACAGCGGATTCTATTAATATCCGTATTTTTATCCGTAATATTCTCTCCCTCGAACCAGATCTCACCTCCGGTGGGCATTTCCAATAAATTTAAGCATCGAAGGAAGGTTGACTTACCCGAGCCGGAGGGTCCGATCACAACTACCTTCTCACCTTTTTCGATTGTTTCACTGATTCCGTTCAGAACGACATGGTCTCCGAAAGACTTTTGCAGATTCTTAGTGACGATCACCCTTAGCCAACCTCCTTTCAAATACAGATAATAGTTTTGTTAAGCCCATAACGATGATCAGATAGCAGAGGGCGGCGATAATCAGCGGAGGGAGGATATCCCAGGTTCTGGAACCGATATACTGTGCCGCTTTTGTCAAGTCGGTTACTGCAATGACACCTGCTACGGAGGTCTCCTTGATCAGTACAATAAATTCATTGCCCAATGCGGGAAGGATATTCCTGATTGCCTGGGGAAGAATGATCAATCTCATTGTCTGAACATAGTTCAGGCCCAGAGAGCGTCCTGCTTCCATCTGTCCGCGGTCAATGGATTCGATACCTGCGCGGATGATTTCAGCCACGTAAGCGCCGGAATTGATACCGAAGCATACAGCGCCCACTACCAGCTCGTTGGTATTTCTGGATGTAAAGATCAGGTTATAGATAATCAGCAGCTGGACCATCAACGGTGTCCCGCGGATAATATTAATATATACATTACATAACCCTACCATTATTTTTTTATTGGCGCTGGCGGCTGTCACCTTCACGATTGCCACAAGAACACCGATCGCAATACCAAGCAGGATAGCAAAAAACGAAATCAAAAGGGTAACCTTCAAACCATCCAGATATGCGATATATCGGTTGTCCGGAACCAGGGCATCATACATTCTATTTAGCAATTTCTTACCTCCCGGAAGTTAAATTCCAATTATTAAACAAAGAGAGAGGCTGTCAGTGTAGATAACAGCCCCCTTGTACTTATTTGAAAGAATTCATCCAGTAATACTATTTGTTTGTATGATTAGCTGTAAATTCTTCAATCTTTCCATTATCCTTTAATTCCTGGATAACAGAGTTAATCTGATCCAGTAATTCCTTATTTCCTTTTTTCACTGCGATGGCATACTTATCCTGGAACAGGGTTCCGTCAAGAATCTTGAGCTCTGCATTGGCTTTTACCAATTCTTCTGCCGGATACTGATCCATAACGATACAATCAATCTTACCGTTCTTTAAGTCTTCAGCTGCCTGTGCAAATTTTGTGTAACGCTTAATTTCTTTTGCACTGATATTTGCTTCTACATAGAAGTCAGCAATGTTGCCCTGCTGAACACCTACTACCTTATCCGCAAGATCCGCATCGGATACGGCTGTTACTGCCGGAGTCGCAGCATTTACGACAACTACTTCAGTGGAGTCTACATAATCAACAGAGAAATCCATGACCTTCTGACGTTCTTCGTTCACAGATACACCTGCTGCCACGAAATCAACCTTACCCTGCTGTACAGCCATCAATGCTCCGTCAAAGTCCATATTCTGAATCTCTAATTTCTTGCCCATCTTATCGGCAATTGCCTGAGCAATGTCCATATCAACGCCTACTACCTTATCACCTTCCATGTATTCGTAAGGTGCAAAACCGGCTTCTGTACCAACAATCAGGGTATCACTTTCCTTCTTGCAGCCGGACAGCATAGTAACTGTCAAACCGGCAACGAGTAACATACTAATCACTTTCTTCTTCATTTTCACTTAGCCTCCACGTTTTATTTCGACAGTTATTTATTGATAACTGCTTTAATCTTATTCTGCTCTTCCTCAGATAGTATTCCGTCATGATCCAGAACAATAATCAGACGGTCACCGATATTTGCCACGGATTTCATATAAGAAGTATCCTTCCCCTGAACCACTGGAGGCACGTCAAACACCTGGCCCTCTTCAAACTGTACTATTTCAGACATTTTATCAATTTCATAAGCCATCAAAATTCCGTTAGAGGTAGTTATGATGAAACGGGTATCGTCACTTACTTCCAGATCTTCCATACCGAATTTTCTGCGTAAACTATATACCGGAATAACATCGCCCCTCAATTTTATGATACCTTTGAGGTTTTTAGGGAAACTGGCTACCGGCTCGATCGCCATGAATTTCTCAATAATGTTAACTTCCATGATATCCATTCCATACTCTTCTTCTCCAAGCATAAATATCGCCTGCTTCGTACTTTGCATAGGTACCCCTCCTTTAAGGAATCTCTCAAGTTAGCTGTTTTGTGCATTCCACTTTAGATAAGCATTGATGAACGGATCCAAATTACCATCCAGAACGCTAATAGCATTTCCTACTTCTTCATTGGTACGGTGATCCTTTACCAGAGTATAAGGCTGCATAACATAGGATCTGATCTGATTACCCCAGGCGATATCCTTCTGTTCACCGCGGATACCTGAGATCTTCTCCAGATTCTCCTGCTGCTTCAACAGATAAAGCTTTGCTTTCAACATCTTCATCGCCTTATCCTTATTCTGAAGCTGGGATCTTTCATTCTGACACTGTACTACGATGTTGGTCGGAATATGGGTAATGCGGATTGCTGATGAGGTTTTGTTGACATGCTGCCCGCCGGCTCCACTGGAACGGTAGGTATCAATCCTTAGATCCTCATCATTTATCTCTATTCCGGTATCCTCTTCAATATCCGGCATGACATCACAGGATACAAAGGAGGTCTGCCTTTTACCGGCTGCATTAAACGGAGAGATACGAACCAGACGATGTACACCGCGCTCTGATTTCAGATAACCGTAAGCATTTTCACCGTTGATCTGCAGGGTAACGGATTTCAGCCCTGCTTCATCCCCATCCAGGAAATCAAGCATCTCAGTTGTAAATCCCTTCTTGTCTGCCCAGCGCTGATACATCCGGCATAGCATACTCGCCCAGTCACAGCTTTCCGTACCACCTGCTCCGGCATGCAGGGTAATGATCGCATTATCCTTATCATATTCACCGGAAAGTAAGGTACGTAGCTTTAGTTCATCAAGATCCTTTATGAATAAGTCCATTGCTTCCTCAATCTCAGGAAGCAGACTTTCATCATTTTCTTCATAACCCATCTGGATTAAAGTCTGAACATCCTCAAACCTTGTCTTAAGGTGTTTATAATCCTCAATCGTATCCTTCAGGTTCTTCAGTTCCTTCATATACTCCTGTGCCTTATCGGTATTATCCCAAAAGCCAGGCTCTTCCATGGTTTGTTCGATTTCTCTGACCCTTAGACTCTTCTTGTCTAAGTCAAAGTGAATCCCCCACTTC
>JAEZLY010000167.1 GCA_023414985.1 Bacillota bacterium
GAGGAATACGGCAATGCCGCCCCTTATGCATCCCCGATCGATAATCCCTATGTCATCGAGCTTTTACACCGTCTCGGATTTGATACCATCGAAAGCCTGCTGGAGGAGAGCGATATCTTCACCAGGACCTTCGAAACCAAATAGATTGTTTCTATGGGTTGTTAACAAAGGGTCGTAAGTGGCCGTGGAAAATTTTATAATATAAATAATGCCGGAGCAACGTCACCCCATCTCGAAGTTTTCTCTACTTCGCAACGCATGAATGCGATCGCGCCAGTACTCCCTACTTTGTAAACAGGGAGCTACTGACAGGCGCATAGCTGCGTAGAGAAAACTCTCAATGGGATAACATTACTCCGGCATTATTTATTATCCGTAATGTAACGGCCACTTACTGGTCTTAGTTAAAATAAACATATGTACAAATATATCTTATTATCTTGTCTTATGATTTAGATCCGCTTTACATTCGCTGGAGCTATTCCTGTCCGATGAGCTTATCGCTTCCGATGATGTGGTGAATCAGCCAATCGTTTAAGTAATCGAGGAGTTCAAGGACAACTCCTTTCTGATTTTCATCGATTGCATTTAAGTCATAGGAAGAAATCTTCTCAATAAATTCCTCATGGGAAGCTTTCTGAGAGATCAGTTTCTTATAGCGGATGCTGATCATATACTCTTCTTCATGTTGGAAATGAGTCGCAGCGTAATCCTTTAACTCATTTAATATATCCACGATATAATCGTATTTGTCCGGTATGAATTCATCCATTAGGGTCTCATAAGCACGGTCTGCAATCTCGAATAACTTCTGATGTTCCAAATCAATTCTTTCAATTCCTGTACGGTACTCATCTTTAAAGGTGTACATAGTTTGGCCTCCTTAGTTATTATATGCAAGGGCATTCTGCCGCAGATAGATAGTAAAAGCACTCTCAAAATTCAAGGTGACATTTTGAGAGTGCTTCCTCTCAGCCCCAATGAGATCCGCAGATACTCTGCTTTTCTCATTCTGCCCTTAATTTTAAATTAATTATAGCAAATGTTTCTGTTTTTGTATACAGGTTAGTTGGTTACCGTTACTCCATATACAGAGTTAATTGCTGCACAGGGGTTACCGCTGGCGTCAACGATGTTATTCGAAAGGATCTGAATACGCAATGCCGTTCCTATAGGCGGAGTATAGCTGGGACTAATGTTTACATTACTGCCGCTTATGGATACGGTACAAGGGATCTCTACACCTGTACTCAATACAGTAAGTCTAATGGAAATAGTACCTGCTATCTCTTCCGAGAATTTCATCTGGATACTTCCGGAAGAATAATAGATCGATGATAGCTGAGGCCTCTTATTCTCCATCAGCGTGATGCTGGTGGTATAATTGGTTATTGCAGTGTAGCTTGCATTATATCCGAGAATACCATGTATTGATACAGGACGTTCTACAGTAAGATCGATAGAACCGTCAGGTACGGTAAGCACTACAGTTGCACCGGTTTCATTGGTATTCTTGGTCACCAGAGCCGATGATATAACAACACCTGTGATTTTATAATTATTGATATTCTGTGCCGAAACCACATCAATCTTATTCAAGAACTCGACCACGATCTGATTCGGATTAGTCTTAGACTGAGTGATGGAATACGGTCCGGGAAGCTCTGTCGAGGATCCGCTGGAATTGCTGATGGAAATATTCCTTACCAGATTCTTGTTTCTGAAACCATCCGTAACAAAGCCGGCCTGCAAATCAAAGCTGTAGGTACCGAGCACCGTCATATTGGTCAGCTTGAGTTTAATGATATTTTCCGGATCGGTGGTAGTCAGCTTCGTATAATTGATGTTCGTACCGGGCTGGATATCATCCGTCAAGGTCTTTAGGGATGCAATGAAGATACCCGTATCGGATTCCAATTTTACGTTCTCTGTGAATACCAAGGTAAGTATTCCGGTTGCGGATTCATATTCATAGGAGGTAAGGTACGGACTTGTCGAATCCGTAGTAAAGTTTACTACAAAGTTCTTCGGTGTATACGCCGATAGATCGGTAGAGATGACATTATAGCTGCTGTAATTCGAGATAGCAACATTAATGGCTCCGGTCATGGATGCATACGTATCCGAGATGGTATAGTTAACCTTCTTGTTATTGTCCGGATCTACCTCACCATTGATCGTTGCTCCACTATTGATCATAATAATACCGGGGTTCTGAATTCCTCTTGAGAAGGTTGCAGTCAGAACATTATAGGAGGTACGGATAATACTGATCGGTACAGCCTGTGGCTTCTGCGAGGTATCCGTCCTGACATAAGTGGTGTAATATGCAGTAGGTGTAACATTACCATTTAAGTCCTTTATTCCTGATAAGGTTAAAGTAAAGGTCTTTCCATAATCAACTGAGCTGATTCCGGATAAATTAACTGATAAAACCTTCTTATTTGTGCTCAAAACATAATTCAGCTTATTATTGATAATGCTGATTGTTGACGATTCAGCTGTGGTACCTGAAGTAACCATCGCATTGGAAACCTTCAAATTAGTGATATCGATTGCCTCCGAGAAAGTGATATTATTCACAAATCCGGTATCATCCAATGCCACACTGGTAATCACAGGTGCTGTATTATCCACGTAATTGAGGGTTTTTGACCATTCATCAAACGCAATGCCTGTAAGAGTTTTAATTCCGTTAGTGAAATTAATTGTATAAATACCGTCGAATGCCTTTGATGAAGTAATTGTAAGTGTCAGTCCGTCTGATGATAAAGTAGGAGTTAGCGTACCGTAATCCGCAGCGGTTACATTTTTAGAATCTTTTCCCAGTCCCACTACAATGTTACTGGTCAGCTTTCCGTTGGCATCAATTACTGTGCTCTTATCGACCGCGCTTTCAAATACTACAGTAATGTCAGTCGTACTTGTGATATCCGCACTCTTAACCTCAGCCTTAGGCCCTCTTACCTCGATGATGATTGAATCATCAACGATGCTAGTATCCGCAAGGCTCTTTGAAGAGGACTTCACTGCTTTAACCATAAGGGTCGCAAAGCCTGGCTTCGTTGCTTTTACAATACCATCTTCACTGTTTACTACGGTAATGCAATCACCCTTGCCCACATACCAATATGCTTTATCGGTGGAATTCAGCGGGGTTAATGCATATTCAAAATCAAAGGTTGAATCCACCGTCATAACATGGGCACCGTTTACTGTGGTTTCATTGGTAATTGCAATCTGATCCGCAGGTAGGATTACCGTTACCTTACACGTTATTGTCTTGGTCTTCTTGCTGGGATATGTAATCTTACAGCTGATGGTTGTGGAACCTGCACCGACGCTGGTTACAACACCCTTACTTGATACTTTTGCCACACTTTTTCTGGAAGAGGTATACTTATACGTACTTCCTTTTACCTTGTTGTTAATGACCAGTGTATAGGTATCACCAACATCGGTAATCTCCACTTTACTTTTCTTGAACGTAGGAGTAGCCGCTGCGCTTACTGCTGTAGTGTTTGTAAGCCAGAAAATCGGTACTGCCAGTATTAAGGCCAGAAATAAAGCGATTTTTTTTCCTGATTTCAATCTCATTCCACCCGCCTCCTAAATTTACTTTTGCATGATGCGATATTTGTCATTTTCATCACTATATATGGTATCATACCACAAATATAATGTCAAAATCTTGTCGCAATGTTTAATTTTTTCTTAACTTCCGGATATTGGTCCTAATTACCTAATTATTTCTTACAGTTCTTTCTCCATCAGATAATCATCCATGACAAATCCTGATCCGATTTCGGTAAGCTTTGTACCGGCTTTCTTAAATCCCAGACTTTCATAAATCCGGATACTGTCTTCATTGTTCCTGTTAACCGTAAGCCACAGCTTTGTAAGCTCTTTCTCCCGGCATAATTTCTCCAGATAATCCATCGCCTGACGTGCAAAGCCTCTTCCACGGAACTTTTTTGCAATATAGAATTTACTGAGGAACAGTGCATCCTGTTCAACCTTAATTGCAAGATATCCGCAGGTTCCACCAAGGCATTTTAAAAGAAAGTACTGATATCCATCCATTTCTGACTGTTCTCTGATCGCTTCTTCTGACTGGAACTTCTCCACCATATAATTAACCTGGGCTTTCCCGAGAATCGGCTCATAATGTTCGTGCCAGATCTCCTCCGCAAGAGCAGAGACCTCCTTTTGTTGATCAGTTGTTGTCACAGACTCAAAGGTAACGGCATACAACACGCGCTCAATAATCTCTGCAGCGTCCTTCACCAACTGGGAGCAGGGTCTGGTATTATAATACTGTTTCGACCTGGGCTCCGGTGTTGCAGTCTGAGGAGCTGCATCCTCCAGCCCCAGAAGCTCACGGCATATGATAGAACCGCTCAGCTTACGAAACTCCTCAGCTAACTTCCTTACAACCTCATAATTATATTTCTTTCCTTCGTCATCCATCTGTTTCACAGAGCCCGTCTCGAGACCGGCAACCATGCTCATTCCGGATACCGCCCCGCATACTTCTCTCATGCGTCCCACACCTCCGCCGAAGGATGCGGACAGCTTAAGCGCTGTGTCTTTCTCTATTCCATATAGATCGCTGAAGGCAGCAAAGACTGATTGTGAGCAGTTATAGCCCTCATGGAATAGTTTCTCAGCTTCTTCTACCCGTCTCATTTCGTTTCCCCTTTCCCCTGAAGCAGCCAGCCTTATTAAAGGTTGGTTTAGACGATCCGTTTATTCTGGTATACTCTTCTTCTCTGGAACACTCTGTCCCTGGATATGACCTTTAAGTATACCTGCTCCACCTGATAAGCAAATTCCTGCATGGAATACTTTCTGACCTTTTCCAGCGCATTGCTCCCGTACTGAGTCTCTTTATCCAGATATAGAATCTGGTCTAAACCGTGATAAAGGCCATCTGTATCAATAAAGGTATATCCATTCCTTCCCTGTTCCAGAATGTCCTCCAGACATTTGTCCTCTCTTGCTACAACAGGAAGCCCGGAGGCCATCGCCTCGATATAGGTTAATCCCTGGGTCTCACTGCGGGAGGCACTGACAAAGACATCTCCGAGGCGATAATACAGGCCGATCAGATCCCAGGCTTTTGATCCGGTAAAGATAACCCGGGATGCAATCCCCAGCTCGGCAGTTAACTCCTGAAGCTTATTCAGTTCCGGTCCGCTGCCTACAATTACCAGTTTCACATTCTGCCTTTTCGCCATATAATCGGGCATTGCCCGCAGTATCTCTTCAATATTCTTTTCCCGGGATACCCGCCCGATATAGATCAGGATCTTGTCCTCCTTCTGAATATCGTAGCTCTGCCTCAGTGCTTCTATCTCTTCTTCCGAATAATTATCTCGCTCAAATTTACTCAAATCAATACCAGTCGGTACGATGGAGATATCCCTGTGAACACTATATGCCATCAGAAGCTTTTTCGTCTTCTGGGTCGGGACAATCACCTGCTCCACCGTATTGCAGCAAAGCTTGGTATAGGTCCTGGCAAAAGCCTTGGCTCTTCTGTCCAATGCTTTGAAATGAGTCAGGTAATGGGTATAGTCTTCATAGATCGTATGATAGGTATGGACAATCGGGAGCTTAAGCTCCTTTGCCATAATACGTCCGAATATTCCCAGTGAAAATTCCGTATGGGTATGGATGATATCCAGATTTAGTTTCTTTATGATATGAGCAAGCCTAGGCTGATAAAACAAACCTACTCTTCGTTCTGTAATAAATATAAACGGAATGCTTGGCACACGGTATACATTATGCTCCTGCTCCGGCGCTCCGGGCGTAGTTGTCGTAAACACATAAACATTATGTCCCCGTTTTTCCAATTCTTTTTTTAATAGATATACTGAGGTTGCTACCCCGTTGATTTCAGGGTAATAGGTCTCCGAAAATAAGCCAATGTTCATTCAATTCTCCCTGCCTTTCCCTTATTTGCGCAAATCTCACAGCCCATTTCATAATAATGTATTTAAAATAAAATGTAAAGTTAGGATTAGCAATATTTTCAAACATATCGAACTTTTGCTTTATTTTTTTATAAAACCGAATTATAATGGGATAATAGTATATATTATAAATATCATGGAAAGGATGATTGCCGAATGAAGAAATTTGGAAAGTTCGTATTTGGAACGATTACTCTGGCATCCATTGCTGCCGGTGCCTATTATTTCTATAAGAATTATATAAAGAAAGATTCTTCCGATGATTTTGATGACTTTGAAGACGATTTTGAAGATTTTGATACCGAGGAAGAAGAGACAGAGAAGGATTCCAGAGGGTATGTACCGATTAACTTAAATCCCGAGGGAGAGAAAGCAGAATCTGCTGAAGTAGCTCCGGAACAGCCCGGGGAAGATTCTGAGGATGAGCACTGAATTAATTAGAATGAGATCTTTTAATAGAAAGATAGCACCAATAAATAGAAAGGGATAGCCCGAAGGCTATCCCTTTCTATTTCTATGTTCGAATACTATTTTACACATTTTCTTCTGCTATGCTGTTAACATGGATGAATTGCCCGTTACTCGGTATATTCCTGCAGGAAGGTTTCGATATCCTGCTTCAGCCGAGCGTTATCATCCGGGTCATATACATTTTCCGATACCGTATCTCCTTGCGTAAATTTCACAACCAGCTTCGATCCCAGATACATTGTATACAATGCCTGTGTATCCGGAGTTTTCATTTCAACCGTATAGCTCTGGTCTGCTGTTGTATCCTGAGTGCTGCCGGTAAACTGATGTGCATCCATGACAAGGTAAAATGCCTGGATATCCTCCAGTGCGGTCAAAGTGACCGAGGCATCATTCTTGTTGTTGGAGATGGTGATATATTCAGCATTCTCCGGGTTTGGGAGAAAAATATCCCGGAAGGTGTAAGAGGCTCCCGTATCATTCGTACTGCGTAAAGCGGTACTGAATTCTCTGGTTTTGGCATTATCCTCCGGCATGGAGGTAATCTGGGTTTCTGCTTCCGTACCTGCCGGACCACCGGCATTATCGGCACTACCGACCTTTGCTGATTTATCCGCTGTCGCCTCATCTGCAAATGTCTCGGCTGAGATCGTATATTGTGTATCAGCCTCCGGTGCCGCCTGACCTGTACCTTCTGTTGTAGCAGCATCCTCTGCGATTCCTGCCGCAGCCGGTGCTTCCTGTGCCGCCATATCGGTCTGAGCCCCAGTAGAAGCGGATTGATCCATCAAAAGATTGGCCTCCGGTGCAGCATTATCCATAGAGGTTGTTTCATTTTTTACGATTGGCATCTGTTTTATGACATTATAGCCGACAACCACCAATAACAATGCGGCTGCCACACCTGCAAAGCTCCTTACGTAACGATTCCAGAGAATGATTTTAGTACCCGGCTTCTCTTTGCCCGTTTGTATGCCACGCTCCCCTATGAGAGCCTGCTGCTCTTTGATCGCCGCCAGAGTTCTGTTAATCAACTCCTCCGACACACTGATTCCTTCTAAATCAAGAGAATTGTTCAGATGTGATTTGATCTTCATATCATCGAGTTCAATATTCTTATTCGTATTCTTATCGTTGTTATAGCTCATCTGAAATCCTCCCTTCCAACATGGCTTTCAGCTTTAACCGGGCTCGTGACAATCGGCTTTTTGCCGTTCCCTCGGCAATTTTTAAGGCCTGGGCCGCTTCTATGATTGTCATTTCCTGAAAATAAACACATAGTACAACATCCTTATATTTCGGCGGTAAAGAAAGAACTGATTTCTTAATCAATTCCTTCGAGTCTTGTTTTTCTACATCGTCATAATCCGTCTCACTGACAATCGCATCCTCCTGGTATTCCATCATCGGTACTACCCGGCGGTTCCATGCGCTTTTTAAATAATCCTTGCAGGTATTGATTGTAATCCTGATGATCCAGGTCTTAATACTTGAGTTTCCTTCAAAGGTTGCCAGCTTTTGATTAACTTTGATAAAGACATCCTGAAAAATATCCTCCGCGGTATGAATATCTTTGACATACATATATGCTGTTCGCAGTACGTCATTGCCATATTGTCTCATTAGGGTCTCTATATCATACTCCGGTACTTTCTCCAGGAGATCCTTGGGTGTATCGTTCTGCATCCTCATATCCCCCTATACTATAC
>JAEZLY010000181.1 GCA_023414985.1 Bacillota bacterium
TGAGAATCCTGAAATATCTACTATTTCTTATCATCGCTTCTGTTATTATTTGTAGTATCGTAGCACAACTTTTTCCAAACGTCAACAGGGATTTATGGGAGCTGTTGCAAAATATTGATTTACTGTCTGATTAAGTAATCAAATGCACTGAGCGCTGCATTGGCCCCGGAGCCCATGGAAATGATAATCTGCTTATAGGGACTGTCCGTACAGTCTCCGGCAGCAAAGACTCCGGGCAAATTGGTGGTATTGCGGGAATCCACGATAATCTCACCCAGACGGTTTCTTTCCACCGTATCACCGAGCCATTCGGTATTGGCAACCAGACCGATCTGTACGAATACACCCTGCAGTCCGATATGCTGCTCTTCTCCGCTGGCACGGTCGATAAAGGTAATCCCGTTCACCTTGTCATTACCTGTAATCTCCTTGGTCTGGACATTTTTATATACTGTAACATTTGGCAGGCTGTAAAGCCGCTCCTGCAGTACCGCATCCGCCTTCAGTTCCGGCGTGAATTCAAGCACCGTGACATGGTTTACTATTCCCGCAAGATCAATGGCTGCTTCAATTCCGGAATTCCCACCGCCAATGACAGCCACATCCTTCCCTTTGAAGAGAGGCCCGTCGCAGTGAGGGCAATAGGCAACGCCTTTATTCTTAAAATCCATTTCTCCGGGTACACCTACATTACGCCAGCGGGCACCGGTAGAAATAATCACCGCCTTGCTCTTAAGAAGCTCGCCACTCTCCAGCTCCACCTCAATCAATTCCTTCTTCTGCAGGTTCTTGGCACGTTGGGCACGGATGATATCCACCTCATAATCCTTGACATGCTCTTCCAGACTGGCCGCAAGCTTCGGACCTTCTGTGTATTTTACACCGATGAGATTCTCAATCCCCAGTGTATCCAATACCTGACCTCCGAAACGTTCGGCAACAATACCGGTTCGAATTCCTTTGCGCGCTGCATAAATTGCCGAACTGGAGCCTGCCGGGCCACCTCCGATGACAAGAATATCATAAGGACTTCTCTCCTCCCGGAACGCCGGGTCAGGCTTCTCGTCTAGCTTGGCGAGTATCTCCTCAATCGTCATACGACCACTGCCGAAGGGCTCTCCGTTTAGATATACAGAGGGTACTGCCATAATACCTTTACTTTCAATCTCATCCCGGAAAGCAGCGCCGTCGATCATCGTATGGGTAATTCCGGGGTTCAAGATGCTCATAAGGTTCAATGCCTGCACCACCTCCGGACAGTTATGACAGCTCAAGCTGATATAAGTCTCAAAATGATACTCCTTCTGTATCTTCCTGATCTGATCAATCACCGTCTGTTCTGCCTTCGGAGCCCTGCCGCTTACCTGTAGCAGAGCCAGCACCAGTGACGTAAATTCATGACCCAGCGGGATACCAGCAAAGGTAATTCCCGTGTCTTCTCCCGGACGGTTGATGCTGAAGCTGGGTGTTCTGTGTAGTAATGCTTTTTCAATCCGGATTCTCGGAGTCATTGACCCCAATTCCTCCAGAAGTGAGTTCATTTCCTTCGACAGCTCATCCTCACCCGTACTGACCTTAATCAGTACATCGCCTTCCATTAATTTAAGATATTCCTTCAGTTGTTCCCTGATATCCTCATCCAGCATATTTATCACTCCTTAGATCTTACCTACAAGGTCAAGACTGGGTTTTAATGTGGCAGCGCCTTCCTTCCACTTAGCCGGGCATACTTCTCCGGGGTTGTTACGGACATACTGTGCTGCTTTAATCTTATTAATCAGGATACCGGCGTCGCGTCCGATATTTCCCGCGTTAATCTCTAAGGACTGGATGATGCCGTCGGGATCAATAATGAAGGTTCCGCGGTCAGCAAGGCCATCTGCCTCAATCAACACATCAAAATTACGGGATACGGTATGGGAAGGATCACCGATCATGATATAAGTGAGCTTCTTTATTGCTTCTGAGCTGTCATGCCAAGCTTTATGTGTAAAGTGAGTATCGGTAGAAACAGAATATACTTCTACTCCAAGCTTCTTCAGCTCCTCATAATTATTCTGCAGATCCTCCAGTTCGGTAGGACATACGAAAGTAAAATCAGCGGGATAAAAACAAACCACACTCCATTTTCCCTTAAAGTTCTCCTCTGTAACCTCGATAAATTTTCCATTGTGGAAAGCCTGTGCTTTGAAAGGCTTTACCTCTGTTCCGATTAATGACATATTCATAACCTCCTCAATAGATTGTTTTATTCTCATAACAGTAACCATTACTATTATTGATATTATAATAATTCTCTTCCAATTAAATGTCAAGGGGTAAAATTAATTTTCTTTTGTCGAACAATACTTAAAATTTTTCCTTGACAGGTGAGCACTTGCTAACTATAATGGTTAGCAAGTGCTCACCAAATAATAACAAAGGAGGAGTGGTTGATTGTTAACTAAGGAAAGGATCTTAAAAGAATCCATGGCGTTGTTTTCCGTCTACGGCTTTGATTCCGTATCTGTTCGCAGGATTGCGGAGGAAGTCGGGGTACAAAACAGTGCTCTTTATAAGCATTTTAAGAGTAAGCAGGCAATATTCGATGCGATTGTAGCTGCCTCCAAGGAACGATTTTTACAAAAGTACGCAGAGGCCAGAGTGACAGAGCTGAAAACTCCGCCAGAATTAGAGGATATGTGTATTGATTTCTTTCTCTATCAGACGAAGGACTCCTGGATTACGATGTTTCGAAGGATGCTTATGATGGAAATGTTCAAGAACCGGGAAATGGCAGAGGTCTACAAACAAATCTTCATCGATATGCCTGTACAATATCAGAAGCAGCTCTTTCAAGCCCTGATCGAACAGGGAATTCTAAAGGATGCGAATGCTGAAGTCATGTCTATGGAATTGTATGCTCCGTTCTTCCTATATCATGCTGTCGAGGAAGATACTGAACGGCTGGAGCCCTTATTACGTAAGCATGTAAAGAATTTTATCGAAAGCTATATGGAGGAAGTGAAATGAAGGAATACCCATTAATCACAAAAAAAGAAGTCAGAAGCAATAAAGCATTAAAAAGGAATCAGAAAGAGTATCATAAGCAACACCGTAATGTGAAAGGTCGTTTTCCGAAAGCCCGGATCAGCAAGATGATCCGGCTTCTTGAGAGCAGCGCTTTCCTGGATCTCACCGGCAAGTCCTATGATAAGAAAGAACCCTTGATGGTCACCCGGGAGGATTTGCTGGAGACAGTCTGCAGGAGCGATATCCGAGGTCTGGGCGGCAGCGGTTTTCCCACCTATCGTAAGCTTCTAGCAGTCCTGAATTCCAATGCAAAGGATAAATACCTGATCATTAACGGAGTCGAATGTGATCCCGGATTATTACACGACGCCTGGCTCCTTAAGAACCGTGCTGCGGAACTCAATGAGGGAATTCGCCTACTTCAGGATGCCGTTCCTTTTAGTAGAGTAATTCTGGCAACGAAGGATGCCCTTTCCGCTGCCGGAAAGGCGTATGAGGTTCAAGTCGTACCCGATCGTTATCCCATGGGGGCCGAGAAGCTATTGGCAGAGCATCTGCTCGGATTGAAGTTTCAGTCAAAGGAAATCCCCGCAGAAAAAGGCATTCTGGTGATAAATGTACAGACCCTTCTGACGATTTATGAAGCAGTCTGCCTGGGAAGACCTGCAGACTCGAGATACCTTACAATGGCTGATCTAGTATCCGGTGAAGCAGTTGTTATCCGCGCCCAATATGGTACTCCTGTTATCGATATTGCCGGAAAGCTTACCGATATCGCTTCAAAGTCCACGATTTATTTTGGCGGCGGTATTCTCTCCGGTCAGAAAGCTTCTAAAGAGGATAAGCTGACTGCGAAGACCAACTTTATCAGCTTCGGCAAAGCCGTATCCTATGATAAGGATGCAAAATGCAGGAAATGCGGAGCTTGTGCCAGAAGCTGCCCGATGAAGATCAAGGTAAATAAAATTGTACAGGCGGAGGAGAAAGGCTTTACAGAAGTATCGGAATACCGCCCGGAGCTTTGTATAAAATGCGGAACCTGTACCTATCTCTGCGCAGCCGGTAAAAACACGATGGAAATCGTATCTGCAGCCGGGGAGGGGAGCTTATGAAGCGTAGTACTCTGACTGCAATTGTATTCCTTCTGTTCGTTTTATCACTGCTGCCGGTAGAACAAGGCCCCTGGAGCAGTAAGGAAGTTGCCAAATATAATCACGGTTATGGAACCTTTGATATGAAATCCTATACTCCCGATATCGTCTATCAGGTTCTTGATCAGATGGAGTCCAGGGGCTTTGATACTTATAAGAAATATTTCATTGCAGATAGTATTTTTACAGTCATCTTCTGTATCTTCCAAGTATTGCTTCAATCTCAGGTTTACCGGTGGTCCAAATCAAAGCTGCTGCACGGAGTACTAATTCTTCTGCCCTTAGCAAGAATGATATGTGACCTGTTTGAAAATACCGCCTTATATCATGTCCTGCAGGAATATCCGCAGCGGCAGGATACTCTGGTTCGCTTTACCTCCTTTGTAACTCATACCAAGCTCAGCCTGGTGGGTCTATGGATGTTATTGCTGATTACCGGTTACGTTATCTCTTATATAAAGAGACACCAACCTGTCAAAGCATGAACAATATGGCAGTTATAGATCCATCAACAGAAAAGCCCCAAGGAGAAATATTTTCTTGGGACTTTTCTGGGGTTTCTGGTCTGTTCCAAATTCTGATGCCATTAAGAAGTCACTATCATGCTAGGATGTGATCGATTGTATCAATCAAAGCTTTGATATCCTCCATCGTCGTATCTGCCATATGGGCTATTCGGAAGGTTTTGTCTTTTAAGGAGCCATACCCGTTGGAGATGACATAGCCATATTCTCCAAGTCTCTTGTTTAGGCTTGCCACGTCGATTTCCTTCGTATTACTGATTGCCGTAACCGTATCAGAGACATACTTTTCATCAGCAAACAGGGCAAATTCCGCCTTTGCCCATCCGCGTACATAATCCGCCATTTCCTTATGTCTGCGATAACGGTTTTCCAGCCCTTCCTCCAGAATCCGATCCAGCTGATAATCCATGGCAAACATATGGGACAGGGAAGGCGTGGAAGGATACTGATAATCCTTCGTCTTGACATAGTTATAAAGTGCCAGCAGGTCAAAATAGAAGCCTCTGTTCTGCACCTGCTTTGCTGCCTCGACCGCCTTTTCGGAGATAGAACAGATAGCCATTCCAGGAGGTAATCCCAGGCACTTCTGACTCGAAGTAATACATAGATCAATCCCCAGTTGATCCACTTCGATTTTGACTCCACCCATGGAGCTTACTGTATCAACACACCAGATTACCTCCGGATATCTTTGCATTACATCGGATATTTCCTCGATCGGGCAGGATACGCCGGTAGCGGTTTCATTATGCGTAATTGTCACCAGGTCATACTTTCCGGTAGCCAGAGCCTCCTCAACCTGCTCCGACAAGGTAGCCTTACCAAGCTCCGCGCTAAACTTATCTGCCGGTACACCATTGCTCACCGCCATCTCGTACCAGCGGTCACCAAAGGCACCTATGGAAAATATAGCAGCACGTCTCCTTGTACAGGATCTGACCGCTCCTTCCATTAAGCCACTGCCTGAGGAAGTGGACAAAAGCATCTCATTCTTCGTATAAAATATCCTTTGCAGCTTTTCTGAAATCCTTCTCTGTAGTGCGGATGCATCCTTGCTTCGATGTCCGATCATCGGCGTCGCCATTTTCTCCAGTACATCTTTTCTGACACTCACCGGACCGGGAATAAATAATTTTTTCTCCATACTTTCTGCTCCTTTTCCATATTATGATATATACAACCCCTTAAGGATTTGTATTGAAGGGAAGAACAAAGAATGTGCCTTGGCACATTCTCGCGCCGCCGCGTAGCCGCTTGCGGCTATCTTCCATTTAAGCGGTGTGCGCATCCTGCCCGGAGGGCTTTTAATTCATAGGACGCAATTTCCTATGAATTAAAAAAGCTGATGTCTGCTATATGCAAACATCAGCTCTGGTTTTTCAGAGGAAGGAACCGGTTAAGGAGATGTTATGATATAGCAAAATAGACCCAAGCTGCTGGAAGAGCCTGAGCCGATGGATGATGATGAACTATTCATTAACATCCTATTTGCTGCCATCAATATTTCTCCTTGAATTTTTTTACAGTATATATTAGTAGCCATAAAATGTCAACGACTTATTCTGATCTTTCCGAATCGAAAATAGCGCACTCCCAGGATCAGGGAATGCGCTATTTTCATATCAGTAGTTGATGCAGCTTAGTCGGAGGTCAATCCTGGGATGCCTTTGCTGCCTTTGGGGGACTACTAATAGGGGGATATATATACGAATAAGAGAATTAAACATACTTAGTCTGAATAAATAACAATTAATCCACTGTTATTGTATTCATATCAATGTCATGGCCAAGTGCAATTGCTTCTTCGATGATGCTGATTGCAGAGCTTAAGCCTACACCAAAGCGGTCTGCTCCGGCTTTATACATCTTTAATAACGTGTCAAGGGATCTGACCCCACCGGCTACCTTTAACTTTGCCCTTCCGGCAATTGCCTTATGCATTACCTGAACATGATGAACTGTTGTAGGATTACTGGAGAAGCCGGTACCGGATTTCACATAATCAGTACCGCCCTTGATCGAAAGCTCACATGCTTTTTCAATCTCTTCATCTGTTAAAATCATAGCCTCTATAATGACCTTTAAGGAAGAACCCTTTGTAGCTTCACGTACAGCTTTGATATCCGCAAGAACTTCATCATATCTTTTGGATTTCAGCCAGCCCACATTCATAACCATATCCACTTCTGCCGGATCCATTGTCATAAACCACTCAGCCTGCTGAACCTTGGTCAGAGTTGCTTCCTGTCCTGAAGGAAAGCTTAGGGAGGTACCAAAAGCTGTATTTGTTTCTTTTAAAAGCTTGCTTAATAATGGATAATATCCCGGCCATGCAAAGCAGGAACCAAAATCATATTTTTTACAAGCATCGACCAAAGCGTATACATCCTCATAAGATGTGTCCAGCTTCAAAACGCTGGGATCCATCATATAAGCAATATCCTTCACTGTTAATATCTGTTTTCTGTACTCTTTCATTGGTTGTCACCTTTCTTATAATTAAATTATGTGTTCTGAATCTTATTCAGATTAAGTATGCAACTCTGTCAATTTACCAAAGGTCTTTCTTACTTCCTTAAAAAGCTCTGTATAAGTTCTATTGTAAGCCACGCAACCTACGGGCTGCTGACGGATCATTAATTCCTCACAGTTCATGCACTGGGTACAATACTTGATCTCATCTTCTCTGCCCTCTTTCAACTTAAGCGGTGTCAGCGGATCAGCAAAGGATTGTCTACCCAGACCGACCATATCCATCATTCCGTCCTGGATACAACGGCTTCCCATGGCAAATAGGGAGGATTTCTCGGGGTCTACGGAAAGGAGCTTATTTCTTTTTCCTCGGAACGATGAGAAATGAGAACCGATCACGACAGTTTCCTTTTTCAAGTTCTGTTTCATCAGATTAGCAAAATAAAAGTGCAGATAAGATAAATAGGGTTCATCCTGGATTGCTTCCATATATGCCATACTGGAATGTACATTCCCGAGAGATTCAATAAAATACTGAGCCCCACGTTCCTCCAGCCCCTTCAGCAGATCAATCGATTCCGTCATATCCATCAGGGGCGAGTCGGGTCCTGCTGAACCACAACCGCCAGGAAAGCCTTCCCACATGGACATCTTCGATCCGATCAGGAAGTTCCTATCATAGTTGGTTGCTTTCTTAATCCGCTCCATCAGATCATAGGCGAAACGGGAACGATTCTCCCAGGAACCGCCGTATTTCCAATTGCGGTCGTTATATGGCCGTAAAATCTGGGATCCAAGATAGCCGTGACATAATTTCATATCGACACCATCCGCACCGACGTTCTGCGTAATCTTCGCTGCCAGTTCGAACTGATCCATGATGTGTTCCACTTCTTCTTCCGTCAGCAAATCGCCTTCCAGACCATGCATCTGCTTTACGGTAACTCTTCTTGAGAACTCCGGCTCACTGATTTCTCCCGCATGTGTCAGCTGAAATACAATCAGGACGTTCGGATTTACTTCTTTTAATCTTCTGATGAATTTCTCAAGGGCTTTTTCATTCCGCGGCATAATTTCCAGCTGGGTCTTTCTTGCGCGGCTCTCATTCGTAACCGTAATCGCCTCTAAGTCCACCAATCCGAAGTTCCCTTTGAAGAGATTCTCATATCTTTTATAGGTAAGCTCTGTAGGGTTACCTTCAAAATCCGAATCGACGCATTCCATTGACTGCGCAAAAAAACGGTTTTCACATTTTCTGCTGCCGATCATAATTGGTTGTAACAGTGTTTCCTTATAATCCATGCCGAACCTCCTTAAATTTTTTCTCCGCTGGCCAATTTCATGATCTTATCTTCCTTCACTTCCTCATAGGATAATTCTCCGCTTATCCTGCCCTCGTACATGGTAATGATTCTGTCTGACATAGCGATAACCTCAGGCATTTCGGAAGAGATCATAATGATGCTGACACCTTTTTGAACCAGCTTGTTCATAATCATATAGATTTCATATTTGGCACCGACATCAATACCTCTGGTCGGCTCATCCAAAAACAATATCCTGCAATCGGTGGCAAGCCATTTTGCAAGTACGACCTTCTGCTGATTACCGCCCGAAAGATATTTACACAATTTATAGATATCCGGTGACACCACCTTCATCTCGTCAAAGTGCCTCTTCGCAAGCTGTTTTTCTTTTTTTGAATTAATAAAACCGTTTTTTGATATCTTATCTAAAGATGCGACAGTGATGTTCTTACAGATATCCTGAGTAAGGAACAAGCCCTGAGATTTTCTGTCCTCCAGCGCAAAGCCCAATCCTTGCCTCACTGCTTTATTCGGGTGGTCAATCATAACCTCTTCGCCAAACAGCCTGAGCTTGCCGGACTTCAACTTATCAGCACCGAATATTGCCCTGAGCACTTCCGAACGTCCTGCTCCTACCAGGCCTGTAATTCCGAGTATCTCTCCCTTTTTCAATCGGAAAGAAATATTCTGGAAACGATCAGCACATAGATTTTCCGCTTCCAATACTACCTGATCGGTAAAGGCCCGATCACGCTTCGGAAAGGTATCCTTCAAATCTCTGCCGATCATCTTACTGATCAGCCAGTCCTTATCTATCTCTGAAATGTCTTTCGTATCGATATATTCTCCGTCACGTAACACCGTGACTCTGTCGCATAATTCAAAAAGCTCTTCCAGTCGATGGGAAATATAAATAACCGTAATTCCGTCCTCTTTCAATTTTCTGACGATCTGAAACAGAATCTCAATTTCTTTCCTAGTCAAGCTGTCAGTAGGTTCATCCATTACAATAATCTGAGATTTATGGGACAAGGATTTCGCAATATCAATCATCTGTTGATACGCCACGCTTAAGTTACGGACAGGCGTATGATAATCTGTCAAGGAGCCTCGGCTGACATAATCCAAATACTTTCCCGCAAATTCCTCTTCCTGCTTCTTGCTGATTACTTTACAGGTATGTATTTCGTTGCCCAGCATAACATTCTGTATGGCATTTAAATCCGGTACCAGACTCAGTTCCTGATAGATGATGGAAATACCTCTATCAATCGCTTCCTGAGGATTTTTACACTCAATCTCTTCCCCATTGATCCTGATACATCCGGAATCGGCTTTATATACACCGGAAAGGATTTTCATCAGTGTTGATTTACCGGCTCCGTTTTCACCGATTAGTGCATGGATTTCTCCCTTTTTAACTTGAAGATTAGCGTTATTTAATGCTTTTACTTTTGAAAACGTTTTATTTATGCCAAGCATCTCCAGAGCATACTCGCTCACATACTTCACCTTCCTTGCACTAATTATTTATTTTTCTTCTGTATCAGTACGGCAACCAGTATAATCAAACCTTTGATCACGATCTGCAGATAGGGATCTGCACCGAGTATGTTCAGAATATTATTCATAATTGCCATGATCATTACACCGGCAAGAGTGCAGATGATCGAGCCCCGGCCGCCGGACATTGCCGTACCGCCGATTACTACTGCTGCAATGGCATCCATATCATAGCCGTTACTACCGTTGGGCTCTCCGACCCGTACACGGGCTGCAAGCATAATACCAGCAATGGATGCGGTTAATCCGCAAAGAGCATAGGCCATGATTTTATTTGATTTTACTTTAATACCTGATAATCTTGCTGCTTCCGGATTACTTCCGATGGCATAAATATGGCGTCCGGGAACTGTCTTATGCAATAATAGGATAAATACAACCATTAAAAATGCATACAAAATGACAGAGAAGGGTACGATCCCTCCAAGGGATTTGGAACCGAAGTTCTCCCAGAACTTTGTAACTGTACCGCCCGGAGAACCCTTGGTATAAATGTAGTTAATACCTCTTAACACCTGTCCCGTACCCAGAGTAATAATAAACGGTTCCACATCTCTGAGTACAATGATTACACCATTAAGCAAACCGATGACGAGGCCGATGATGAGAATTAAAAGTACCTGTCCGATTAACATCCCTGTATTGCCACGGTTAACAAAAGTCTCGGACATATGGGCGAACACGCAGGCACTGATTGCCATGACGCTGGTCACCGACAGATCGATTCCCGCCACAAGCAGAACAACAGTCATACCGATACTTACCACACCCACGATAGAAGCTTGTCTGAACAAATTAGAGATATTGGTGAGCGATAAAAATATATCCGGTGAAGCAATGGATGCGATAACAAACAGAATTACTAATGCTATGTATGGTCCGCTGATCGGATTATTGAATATTTTCTTTACAAGCCCTGAGTTAATACCAGCCTTATTCATTTGAGTTCCTCCTACAAGTTATTATCAGCTTAGTGGTATAATACAACTCTTTCCTTTACTTCCGGGCTGACCAATACCTTTATTAATTTGGGATTCTGTCTGATCTCATTTAACGCCTGTTCCAGTTCCTCTAATGGAACAATCATAGAAATCAAAGGGGTAGGATCAATTCGGTTGTATTTCAGTAGCTGGATTGCATCTCCCCAGTCATAACCGATTCCTGCGCAGCTTCCGCTTACCTTCTTTTCTTCCAGAACGAATTGAACCGGTGCAATCTTCGCAAAATCATCATCTGCACAGATGCCAAAAGCCTCTACCTTACCGCCCTTACGTACCATCTTAAAGGCCTGTTCATAGGTCTTTGAATTTCCGACAGCTTCCAGCACATAATCTGCTCCGATTCCATTGGTTAATCTCATTACTTCTTCGACAGGATCTACTTCCTTCACATTGATGGTATAATCCGCCACCATTTCCTTTGCCATAACAAGTCTGTCGGCATTTGCATCAATCACGATGACAGGTGCTGCCCCGCGTGCCTTGGCCAGCGCTGCATGGATAATACCGAGTCCTGCACCGATGACTACAACACTTCTTGCAATCTTGCAGTCCATCTTCTTGGAGGCATTCAGACATGCAGTCAGCGGCTCGACAAATGCTGCCTTTTCATCCGACACCTCATCCGGAACGATATAAACGTTCTTCCAAGGCACCTTAACATACTCCGCAAAGCCGCCATCCAAATGAATACCGATCTGCTTGAAATCCGTACAAAGCAGCGGTTCACCGATACGGCAATGATAACAGGTACCGCAGGGCTTACAGATATCTGCCGCCACACGGTCACCTATTTTTAACCCTTGTGAATTAGCTCCTAATTTTTCGATGGTTCCGAAGAATTCATGACCGGTAGTCAAGGGGAGACATGCAACTTCTTCTGCATATTTACCGGTGTAGGATCCCCAGTCGGAACCGCAAATTCCGCAGTATTTTATCTTGATCAATACCTCATCCTCGGTTATCTCAGGAATCGGCACCTCTTTTAATTCAAAATGATATGGCTCAGTTAATACTTGTGCTCTCATTATTTTATAAAATCCTCCATTCTTACAATTACCTGTGAATTTGTACGTAGGCACGATTCTCCGTGAAAAATATTTCATCATTCACGCTTTCTCCTGATTTATTTCGTAAATAATTTGTCTGAACGGCCTTCATACGGAGCGTCTATCATCAGCGGGCGAAGAAACTCGATTGTCTTCTTTACTCCGTCTGCGCGGCTCATGATCACGTCCTCATGCTCATAATTAAATACATAATCATAACCTGTGATGAAGAGTTCACTGATCAGACGCTTCCAGTCAACATCACCCCAGCCGGGAATTCTGAATCGGAAGGAGCGGTCGAGGCGGCCCCAGCCATCCTGCATATACATGTTCAGACCACCCTTTGCCATGTTATGATGCACAATTTCACAGTCTTTTGCATGGACCAGTGCAATTCGTCCTCTCAATTCATCAACAAAGGTCTGTACATTGATCCCTGAGAATAAGATATTGGCCGGATCAAGATTAATCGCAAAGGCCGGATGATGATCTACGATCTCAAGGCAGCGCAGTGCCGATTGGGTATCGTAAATAATATTGTTCGGATGAGGCTCAAATGCCAGCTTTACGCCGTATTCCTTATACTTATCAAGGATTGGTGTATATTTCTCCACAAATTGTTCTTCTTCATATTTCCATCCGTTCGGTTCAGGCCAGTCGTTGATGTGTCCGTAATTCTCCATGCCTGAGAAAGCTACAACGGCAGGTACTCCCAATTCACTGGCAAACTGTGCAGAACGGATTAAGCTTTCCGTACCAAACTTAATCTTCTCTTCCTTGGTACCGGGACAGATCGAATCTGTCCCGGCACTGTATGGTCCCATAACCAATAAGGAATCTGCATGATTGCTAAGTGATGAAATAAACAGTCCATGATTCTCAACCATTTTCTTCAGTTTCTTCGCGTTGCTGCCCTTCAGCATTTCTTTCACGTCAACTTGTCCGTTATCCTCGTAAGCTGGCAGCTCAACACAGTCATAGCCATTATCTGCCGCAATTTTTACAACCTCTTCTACAGGCTTTTCTGAATAATTTACTACGCAAAAACCTATTTTCATCTTTACCTCTCCAATCATGAAAAAATTAAATTAGTATGTCCAATCGTAGTCGTCTCCGTCAGGGATTAAGTAGTCAGCCACATTGTCCTTATTTACGATGATGGAATCCATGATAACGTCTTTTTCGGTTGGTCCCTTTTCTTCTATTTCCTTGATTGCTACATTAAGGGCATCCACGCTGGCTGCGCAAGGGAACTGTGTCAAGCCTACTGCGGTTCCGTCCTTTACCATCTTACAGACACCGTTAATACCGTCCGCATTCGCGATTAAAATTCCATCAGAATCTCGGCCTGCTTCCTTAACCGCATCCCAAGCTCCCAGTGTAACACCACCGTCCTGTGAGATGATTCCGTCAATCTGACCGGTAGGGAATTTGGTCAGACAGTCTTCCATGAATGCCTTACCCTTACTTACTTCGAAGTCGGTATACTGTCTGGCAATGATCTTTATATTAGGATACTGGGAGAATACTGAATCCTGGCCTTCCTTCTGCATGTTATCCGTACTGGAGCCTGCCAATGAGTCTAACGCAATGATATTACCTTTAGGCTCACCATATTTCTCTGTCAGGGCATCTACCAACATCTTGGCACATTCCGCTCCGTTCTGCTTGTCAGAGTATCCTACGAAATGAGTATATTTATCCGTACTGCAATGTCTGTCGAAGATGATTACCGGGATACCGCTTTCGTATGCCTTTTCAATTCCGGGATTTACAGCATCTTCTACGACGGGAGCAATCAGGATAGCATCCAGATCCTGTTGAAGCAAGGTCTCGATATTGCTATTCTGGGTATTTGCATCATCATGGGCATCTGTCTCAATCAACTTAATATTTTTGCTTTCGCACTCTGCAACCAGCATGTCTCTCATCTTGACACGCCAGCTGTTTGAAATAGACGCATTTGAAAACCCAATTGTATATGTAGCATCCTCTGAACCTTTGGCTGTATCGCTGTTTGTTTCTGTTGCCTTATTGCTTCCGCAGGCAGTCAGTCCCATAATCAAACATAATACAGTAAGTAACATTATTACCTTCTTCATTCCTTGGTACCTTCTTTCTTTTTATTTGTGCCTTAAATATATCATTATCTTTTTCGTTTGTCAACGTTTCTTTTTCGAAATTTTTCATTTAGATTTCTTTTTACTTTTCATATTCTTTTGTTTTACGGTATATTTGCGTTTTTTTTCTTTTCATTTTTATTTTTTTGCTTTTTCATTTGCCATTTTCTAAAATTTGTAGTATGATGAATTAGAAATCATAAGCCTAAAGAGGATACGATATGTTTAAAGTAGAGAGAAAACGCAGAATAAAAGAAATCATTTTTGACCGTAAGCAGATTGATGTTGCAACCTTAAGCAAGCTGCTGAATGTAACCGAGGCTACAATCAGAAATGATTTCGAGGAGCTGGAGCAGGAGGGCTTTATTACCCGCTATCATGGCGGTGCGACTTTGAATTCCGTAATTACCCAGGAGGAAGAGGTTAATTCCGCGCTTACCGGCAATATTGTTAAATATGATAAAGCCAAAGAGGAGCTCGGAGTCATCGCTTCTAATCTGGTTTCGGACAAGGAATGGGTCTTTTTAGGCCCGGGAACCACCTCCTACTATATTGCAAAGGCCTTGTCATCCAGAAATGACATTAAGGTCTTTACGAATAATTTATTGGTTTCTAACGTGCTCAGCAACAATTCGACGATCCAGATTCACTTCCTTGGCGGCAGAATAGATAATAAGGGTTTATATACCATACCGAATGATATTAATAAGGATCTTAACAACATCTATATCAGTAAGTGCTTTTTCTCCGTGGACGGTGCTGATATCGATGCTGGTTATACCCTCTCAGATACCAATGTTTTGGATATCATCAATGCAATTTCATCCAGATGCCAGCAGTCCTTCTTTGCCGTAGACAATTCAAAATTCGGCCAGCGGGCTTTTATGAAAGTGGGTAATTTAGACTCTGTGCCGAATGTAATCATGAATGATACTGTTTCAGATGATTATAAGAAATATTATCTTGAACACGGAATACGGGTCTATACTTCTTACGATCTGAAGCCATTGACTTTCTAGTCTGTTGAAGGATGGTGCCTCAATGAAATCGTTTAAAATACAGCAGATCAGCAAATTCACTCACCATAAAATATTAGAGGATGTCAATCTCACCGTGATGCCTGGTACAATTCATGCTGTTATCGGCAATAACGGTGAAGGAAAGTCAATGCTTGCCCGGATACTTTCCGGAGAAGTCCAAAAAAGCAGTGGCTCTTTTTTTGTCGATGATCAGGAGGTAATCATTAATTCGATTCAGAGTGCTAAAAAATTAGGCATATATATGGTGCAGCAGGAAATACAGCTCTTTCCTTCTTTATCCATCCGGGATAATATTGTTATGGGAAATGAAAGGGTTATTTATCAGTCAAGTCTGATAAAGCCCGGAAGAAAGAAAATTGACCGATACTGCCAGAGTATTCTGGAGCATTTAAATCTACAAATAGATCTTGATCTCCCACTTTCGACCTTAAGCTTAGGTGAAATTCAACTAATTCAGTTAATTCGTGCTATTCTGTGTAAACCATCTCTTCTCATCCTGGATGAATTCTCAGCCACCTTGGCCTCCAAGGAAGCCAAACGGGTATTTGATTTGCTGGGCAAGCTGCGGTCTGATCATGTAGCCATCCTCCTGATCACGCATAGTTATTATGAAATCATGAATTACTGCGATCAGGTGTCCATCATGAGCGAGGGGACGATCACTGCCACTTACTCCAATTTAAAAGATAGCTTTCATGACCAATCCTTTCTTCGGGATATGAAGAAATTGAGTATGGACTTTAAATATCCCAAGCTTGTACAGCATCCAAGAAAAAGACTTCTTGAGGTTGATCATATATCCGTTGGTATATTAAAAGACATCAGTCTGACCCTTCATGAAGGAGAGATATTGGGTATTGCCGGGTTAGCCGGTTCAGGACGCTCTACACTGATGAAGGTAATCTCAGGACAGCTAAAACCTCAATCCGGTTCTATCAGCTTCGAACCACCCCTGACTCAGAATTCAATCAGTCTCGTGCAGGAGAACAGTGTTGATGCCTCCCTGTTTTATGATTGCTCCCTTCCGTTTAACATTGTCGCTTCTAATATGAGAAAAACAAAAGGAAAATTATTTGTATCGAACCAAAAAGCAAAAATGTATGCCCAGGATTATACTGATAAATTAAATATCAAAGGAGCGGATACCGGCACCAAGGTAAAACATCTCAGCGTGGGCAATAAACAAAAGGTTATTATCGCCCGCTGCCTATTCAACCGTTCAAAAATCTATATATTTGACGAAGCCTCTAAAAATCTGGATCCGACCAGTAAATTGGAGCTTTATAATATCTTCAACGCACTGATCCTGGATGGTGCAGCAATTCTTCTGATCAGCTCCGATTTTTCAGAACTACTCGGAATGTGCAGCAGAATTATACTTTTAAGTAACGGGGTACAGATCGGAAATTATTCCACTGAGACTCTCTCGATTGATGCCCTTTATGAGAAGCTTTAAATACTACCGAGGAGGAAATGACATGAAGAATTTTATCGCTTATGACTTAGGTACAGGAGGTATCAAGGCGTCGCTTTTTAACGAGAACGGCGACCCTTTGTCTGATATATTTATCCAGTACGATACCTTATTCCCCGCCGAGAAGTTCATCGAGCAAAGACCCATGGACTGGTGGAATTGCGTCTGTCAAGCTACGAAGCTGCTTTTTGAGAAAACAGATGTCTCTCCGGATACCATCGCCTGTGTGGCACTGTCCGGCCACAGTCTCGTTGCGGTTCCACTGAATACGGAGGGAAGGCTTTTGGCTGATCAGGTTCCAATCTGGTGTGACATGAGAGCTGAGGATCAGGTCAATCGCTTCTTTGATCAGCTGCCATATGAACAATGGTATGAGGCGACCGGGAACGGTGATCCCGCTGAGTGCTATACCATCTTGAAGCTGATGTGGATGAAGGA
>JAEZLY010000189.1 GCA_023414985.1 Bacillota bacterium
CTTTTATGTAGCTGTCAGCTCCCTGGAATACCTGATACCAGTTGGATATTCCGGAGCCACCGTCCGATCTTCGGATTCCTCCGTTATCAATCTGCTCATTTACTACATCCCAGGCATAGATAAGCCCTTTATATTTGCTGTCGGAGCCGTCAAAATGCTGTATTACCCTTTTGAAATAATCGTCCATACGCTGCAGCATGACTTCCTTCGATACATAAGCACCGTCAGCTGCGTAGTTCTCCTTGAAGAACCAGGCGGGTGTCTGGGAATGCCACAGCAATACATGTCCTCTCATCCGAATGATGTCCTCCGGATGTGCCGCATTATATGCAAGGATATAATCCATGACCTTATCCGCATTATCGAACTTCAGTACCAGGTTGCCGCTTTCATCCAGTGTCGGTGTAGAACCGAGGAAGGCTTCCGGCTTCATCTCATTCTCACAGGTGACACTGCTGAAGTGCTTTGTTACCAATCTCATACGGGCTTCATCCTCCAAGGCGGTCACCGGAATGGCCACACCCATCTTTCCGGCAATCATTGACGAAGATGCCATATGAGTCTTCAATGGCAGCAACTCCTCCTGAATATGCTTCTCAGGCTTCACTGTTGCCGTTATCGTAAAGTCATCCACATAGAAATCACTGGTATCACTGGCTTCCACATATAGATAGATCGGCGTCGTACCGGTCGGTATATTATAGGTTCCCGACAGTAGTACATACGCATCGGATCCGGTCGTTCCCTGTGCTACCTGGCGGTAGACAGCACTATCACCCTCCCCGATCTGGATACTGATCTTCATGGTCGGAGCAGCGCTTTTTACTTGTGCCGAAGCGGTCACGGTCTGCCCGGCATAAGCATTGGCATTGAAGTTGACCCCTTGCCAGTTCTGGGTTCTTCCTGAGACGAACAAAGCCCTCGATGCGGAAATACCTGCACCTGTGACGACCTGTACCGTGGCGCTTCTCGCAATTCCGGTATGGGTATCCCCCTCGAAATCCTCAACAATCGAAGTCGTCGGACCAGCCGGTGCCTTGGGAATCGTCACCTTGATATCATCCAGCATGATATTCTCTAAGTTGACCGCACCATTTCCCTGTAGATAGAGAGCAACCTCTGTCACTCCTGCAGGGATGGAATAGGTACCTGATATCTCTACATAGGAATCCAAGGTTGTCGCAAGATTCTTGATCCAGTCGTACCTCGTTGTAGTACTACCGCTGGGTATATACTGGATTCCAAGCACACATTCCGTATTGGCGCTTCGAACCTTCATCGAGACTGTGATCGCTGTCCCGGTTGTAACACTGACCGGGATCTGAATCCCGTTCCAATCAGAGGTCCTGCCGCTGACCGTCAGTTCATGATTCCCTGCGGTCTGTTCCGTGACGGCAATTGTTGATCCCCTGTTCTGAATACCGGAATGAAAGCTTGTACCCTCAAAATTTTCATCAATCAGTACGGTAACATCCTCTGCATCTGCAGCTTTTACCTTCGTATCCGGAGTCATCGGCGGTATCATTAGTAAGACAGCCAATACAATGGCTGCAGCTCGTTTGAGCCTTTTCGTAAGCTTGTGCTTTTCCATAAGCTTTACCCCCATATAACTGGATTTTAGTTACCTTATGCCACATAAGTTTAGTCACTGTACTACCTTGAGTACAATCGTATTATAATACTTGTCTATCGAAATGTAAATAATTTACATTTATTCGTAGCTACTTTCGCTCCTCTGAAATAGGAGCCATAACAAATCAAATATATATAAATATTCCTAAACAAAGAAAAAAAGTATAATTAAAATACTGCAGAAAACGTAATATATTGTTTTAAAAACTTGCTTTTTGTAATTTATTTTTATATTATGACTATAAGGGAAATATATACCAACTAAAGAAAAGAAAGGAAACATACAAAGGATGAAAAGGAAGAACTACTCAAGACAATTATTATTTGCCGTAATAATATTTGTACTGACAATCAACAGTTTTGCTTCACAGGTAGCGCAAGCCAAAGACAAATTGGATACTCCCAAAAATTTTAGCGGAACTGCACTGAACACCAGTGAGTTTGAGACCGTATTAACTATTACTTGGGATGAAGTAAATACCGCTGACGGTTATGAAGTATATTATCGTTCAGACGTTCCGGGAGAAGATGCTTGGGGAGATTGGGAGCTAGTAAGCAGAACCAACGAAAGAACGGCCCAAGGAAGTATTATTGATGGTGTCTTTCAGATGAGGGTCAGAGCATATAAAGGCTCCTCCTACAGTGATTATACTGATGTGATTACTGTATTAGGGGGAGATGGAATTATGAGCACCCCGAAGATTCAGCTAAACGAAATAAAAAATTCTATTTATGTCAAAAGTACGTTTCATCTAAAGCTTTTTAATGCAACAGATCCCATCACATGGAAATCAAGTGACAGCAGAATCGCAAGTGTCTCAGATAAGGGAATAGTAAAAGGAATCAAAAAGGGTTCCGCGACCATTACAGCTACAAGTAATGGTGTAAATTATTCCTGCAAAATCAGCGTAAAGGTGTTATCTAAAAAAGATCAGGCAATCACTGCTTATAAGAAGTTCTTATTAAGCAAGTTAGAGAAGGATAGCGATTACTCTGATTACTATTATGCCTTCGATGATATGACTGGAGATGGCATTCCAGAATTATTCGTTGGTAGCTCCAAAGGTTATTGGGGAACTTATTCAGAGCGATATTTTCTATATACTTATAAGAACAATAAAGTGGTAGCTCTGTTTACCATGAGTGAGCATGAAGGAACATTAGCAGTGACCTATGACAGGAGCAAGCATTATTTCATTGTGGAAGGACCTCCGACACCAACACAATATGTCACAATATATCAATACCAATCCGGTAAATTAAAGAAGATCATTACATCAGATGACTATACCAAATATGATAAGTATTCAAAAAATGCTAAGCTGCCGGATTATGTTAGAATTTCAGCAGAAGGCTTAAAATGAGTAAACGTAAAGTACATAGGCTGTTGAACTACACAGTAGTATTTCAATGACAGAATATAAGTTTAGGAGAGAACCCACATGAATAAAAGACTAATTATATTACTTGTACTAGCAAGCATACTCATATCCTTTAGCGCATGCGGAAAAGAGAATAAGGAATCAACTAATATTCAAGAAAGTGCGGATAATCAAACTGTAGATGATGCTACTACAGATACCTTGGATGACACAACTGACTCTACTGCATCTTCAGAAGAGAATGCGGATGTTTCAGAGAATGAAGCTGTTTCGGAAGTGAATGATGTTTTAGAAGATGTTGAAATATCAGAAGAGATTGATTCTACAGATGGAAGTGAAGCTGCAACGGATCGAAACGCAGCGGAAGCAGTTGATATCCTGATTCCTAAAGTGCAAATCGGCAGCGAGTCCCTCGAACGCTTGAATACTGTGAATAATTTAATCGAAGCCGGATGGGAAATTGATGAATACGCAGGTGATTCCGGTCAAATAAGCGCTATCCCTTACCATATCTCACTGGAAGAGGTTAAGAAATTTACCTTTAAGGATAATATGCGCTATGCATATCGTATGACAAAAACTGATAGCGAAAATAATGAGTTATATCTTTGGGTCGAAGTACACACGAATGTAGATTACTCTAATGAACCCTTGAACTCCTATATAGCTTCTTATAAGTTTGATTTACAGGAAAACCGTGGTAACACATTTATGGGACTCTCCGGCCGTATGACCCAGGAAGAGATAGATGAGCTGTTTTCCGCACTGAACTGTACACGCAAAGAAGATCCCTATAATGATGCAGACATCATTTTTGAATCCGAGAATGGTAATAAAATCGTAATTGATTATAATGTCCAACATGATCCTTATATAGATGCCTTCAGAATTGATAATAATGATGCTTATGCATTAAATGAAAAGTAAAGGATAACAGGATAAAAAATGTAAAACAAGAAGCTATGACTTAATGTCATAGCTTCTTGTTGTTATTTCAGACCCTTGTCTGTATCCTTATTATAGAGGCAGAGCCTTTCCTTTCTTCTTCCAGATTCTGAACTCAGCTGCAGCCGTAAACAATACGTCTGTAGAGGAATTCAGAGCAGTTTCACAGGAATCCTGAATTACACCGATGATAAATCCGATACCAACTACCTGCATTGCGATATCATTGGAAATACCGAACAAGCTGCAGGCCAGAGGGATCAGCATCAGAGAACCGCCTGCTACACCGGAGGTACCTGCTGCAGCCACACTTGCCAGAACACTTAAGATTAACATCGTCGGTAAATCAACTGAGATACCAAGGGTATGCACTGCTGCCAGTGACATGGTCGTAATTGTAATTGCAGCACCTGCCATGTTAACTGTAGCTCCAAGCGGGATAGATACGGAATAATTATCCTCATCCAATCCAAGCTTTTTACAAAGCTCCATGTTCACAGGAATATTCGCTGCGGAGCTTCTCGTAAAGAAAGCGGTAATTGCGCTTTCTCTCAGACATTTGAATACCAACGGATATGGATTCTGTCTGATTGTCAGGAATACAATCAAAGGGTTCAGGATCAATGCAACACCTACCATACAGCTAACCAATACCACAAGAAGCTTTCCGTAGGTAGCAAAGCCTGCAATACCTGTCTCAGAGATTGTTGTAAATACCAGTCCGAGAATACCAAAGGGTGCGCAGTTGATAACCCACTTAACAACCATGGATACCACATCGGAGATGTCTTGTAATCCCTTCTTTGTTGCATCTGAGGTATATTTCAAAGCCATACCAAAGATAACTGCCCAGGTCAGAATACCGATGTAGTTCGCATTATAAAGTGCCGATACCGGATTGGTAACCAGGTTCATCAGCAGGGTCTTTAATACTTCTCCGATTCCTGAGGTCACTTCCACACCGGTTACTGCAAGATCTGAGCTTAACGCGATGCTGACCGGATAAAGAGCATTTACTGTAACTGCTACCAATGCTGATGCCAGAGTTCCTACTGCATAAAGAAAAAGTACACCCTTCATATTACCGTCAGATCCGGACTTTGCCGAAGCAAGTGAAGACATAACGAGTACGAAAACCAGGATCGGCGCAACTGCCTTTAAGGCGCCTACAAACAGATTACCTAAAATACCGATAACTGTAAACTGCGGTACTGTCAATCCCAATACAATACCAATTCCCATGCCGATTAAAATTCTTTGGATTAATCCCATTCTGTTCCATGCTTTAAATATTGAATTCATTTTTCCTCCATAATTATGTTATTCCGATGTAGTATCACTACAGTTACCCTAAATAATGTTCCGAAGTTCTTCATCATGCCTTAACCAAAAATCTGCTTCATATATTTTTTCGCTGTCGGTGTCGCTGCAAGTCCTCCGTCGGCGGTTTCCTTCAGTGCCGGAAGCATGCAGTCTCCTACGGTCTTCATTGCATGAATGACCTCATCCACAGGGATCTTGCTTTCAATTCCTGCCAGTGCCATCTCTGCTGCAACAAAGGCATTCGCAGCACCCATCGCATTCCTCTTGATACAGGGAATCTCGACTAATCCCGCCACAGGATCACATACCAGACCAAGGACGCTTTTTAATGAAATCGCACAGGCATGTCCTACCATTATAGGAGAACCTCCGCATAGCTCCACCAGAGCAGCAGCCGCCATAGCACTTGCTGAGCCGCATTCTGCCTGACAACCTCCTTCGGCTCCTGAAATACTGGCCTTATTCGCGATAACCATGCCGATCGCAGAGGCTGTGAATAAAGCCATGATCAACTGTTCCTCTTCCAGATCCCTTTCTTCGGCAATCGTCATAAGTACTGCAGGAAGAATACCACAGCTCCCGGCTGTCGGTGCTGCTACAATCCTGCCCATGCATGCATTCGTCTCTGAGGTGGAAAGCGCTTTGACCAACGCCTTGCTAAGAATAGGGCCGCAGATCGACCGTCCTTCCTTTCTTACCTGCTCCAGCTTATAAGCATCTCCGCCTGATAAACCGCTGACGGATCGCAGGTCAGGATCCAGTCCTTCTTTCGTACTCTCCTTCATTACTTCAAGCATTGATCTCATCGTGCGTTTTAAGTCATCTTCCTCTTTTTCCATCAGAACAGCCTGATCCTTTAAAAACAGCTCAGAAATCTTACAATTACTTTCCTCTGCTAACCGGCATAATTCTGATATTGAGTCATATCTCATAATACCTCCTTAAATTGCATTTAAGATGCTGACAGAAACAATATAAGGTATATGCTGAATGATTTGTTGAATCGATGGTTCAATACTGCCATCAATTTCAATCGTCATGATAGCCATTCCTCCTTTTTCTTCTCTGCTCAACGAAAAATTATTGATATTAATACCGTAAGTACCCAGAATATTACTAACTTTCGCTACCATCCCTGGGATGTCACGGTGTGTGATGATCAGCGCAGCTGATTTCCCGGAGATCAGCACATCCGCTCCGTTCACCTTATTGATCAGGATATTTCCACCGCCTACGGATGAGCCTCTGACATTTACCCTCCTTCCGCTTTCACCTTCCAGTTCAATGTCCGCTGTATTTGGATGTACCCCATCTAACTCCATTGTTTCAAAGGTATAATCCAATCCTTCCTCCTGTGCAATCTCCAAGCTGTTGCAAATTCTCTTATCATCAGTATTCATACCAAGTATTCCGGCTATGATTGCTTTGTCCGTACCATGCCCCCGGTATGTCTTTGCAAAGGATCCTGAAAAGCCGATCCTGGCTCTGACCGGTCGCTCGCCCAGAATAGAATAGGCGTAATTCCCAATTCGCACCGCTCCCGCTGTGTGGGAGCTGGACGGGCCGATCATGATCGGGCCGATAATATCAAAAACCCCCAGCATAAGCTGACTCCTTTCTTTTGGCAGTCATTGCCACATTTTACACAATACACTATCGATTATACTTGCCATAATGCACTAACAGTATATAGTGTCGGCGAGTTTTATTCTACAATATTAACAAATTAATTGCAATGGATGTTTCTGTTAATACAAATATGCACAAAAAAACAGGAATGTTGATCGCTCAACATTCCTGCACACCCCTTAAACCGTTCTAAGTTTTAGTCATACGATTATTTGCTGATATCATACATCTCTCTGCAAGCCTTATTCTGTACGCAGTCCAAAAAATCTCTGTAGGGCTTATGTCCGTCCGCATACTTCCATAAGGTGATAAAGGTTGGTTCCACTTCAATAATCACTTGATTTTCCAAGTGGGTATAGGCTTCATAGGAGGTTCTGAAATATCTTTGATATGCCTCACAAAATTCCGGCGCATCATCAGAATTTCCAATGATCCTTGCGATCCCTTCCATCTGAATATTATCGACACAGAATGCAACCTTTTGATTCTGAAGCATTTGTTGTGTTTTTAAAAACCGTTTATCCGTCTGAAAATATATCTTATGATCCATGATGATGCAGCTCATATTTCTGGCAGTCACTCTATCTTCAAAGCTGGTTGCCAACACCATTACCTTGCTGTTACCCAATTGATTAAAAACCTCTTCCCTTATTACATTATAGTTTAAATCCATTCTGGTCCTCCGTTCAACCACCCGTTCATTTCGGTCTCGAAATATATTTTTCTTACTATGCGACTATTCTCTCATGTTTCTCTTCATCATTATTTTAACTTACCGCCATGAAAGACCAATTCATAGATCTTTACCGACCGGCAATAAATTTCTTCATGACCCTGAAACCATTCAAAGCTTCCGGTAGAATAACAATGGTAGGTATAATCACCGCTTTGATAGAGCGCTGGTCCTCTGTAAGGTGCTTCTTTTGTAATATGACGTAAGGCTTCCTTTAAGAAATCTCCCGAAAAATTATCACCTAATAACCGTCCCGTGAAATTCATACACCAAACCGGCTTTCCCTGGTACCAGACTGCTTCTTCTCCGCCAAATTGCTCCGCACCGATATAGGTATCAATATACAGGTAATCGCCATCACTAAAATGCAGGTCCTGGGACTGAGGTCTGGAGGAAGCGGATCTCGGCCCATACGCTGAGTAGGTTGAAGTCTTAGCTTTCAATAAGAACTCTATTATTTCTTCTGTACTGGTATTATCCTTCATGATATTTGAAAGAAAATAATCGCTTTCCTCCTCTTTCACAAGCCGATCAATGCTTGTCTTGAAGGTATTGCTTAACTTAATCAAATTATCAATATCAGGGTATCCCTGACCCAGCTCCCATTTTGCAACGGCCTGTCTTGATATTCCGATAATTTCTCCCAGCGCCTCCTGTGAAAGCCCTCGTTCTCTTCTTAGAATTGGTAATTTATCTTTAAACTCCATATTTGCTCCTTTCTTAATCCAGATCATATACTTGTAATCGACGTCTTTACTTTCTCAGCTGTTGAAATCATCATATCATTTTTAATTACCGGAATCTACCAACCAATCAGAACTATATCCGCAACTATTGGTTGCAGAATATATAAAAATAAGGAGTTATGACTTATGTCATATCTCCTTATGTTCTGCAGCGGTATTATTACTATTTGTCTGTATGGATTCTGAATAAAAATAATATTATTTCACCTTCTACATCTGGAATGCCTGGATAGCATTCTGCAATCTATGCGCATCGTTTGCCAGAACAGTTTATTTTTGGTGATTGTATTATATTATAGGGTTCCAAATAAATAAACGCAAATATTAATATTTTATATAAATATATATTTATTTTCCGAATATCTGCCTTAATTTTTTTATTGTAGAGCATTTTATAAAATATCAGAGCTATTTATCCCGGTTCATTTCGATTATATTATTACGCAAAAAAGAGCTTCAAAGTTTATGCAAACTCTGAAACCCTTGATTTTAGTTACTACAATCGATGGGGAAACCCTGAACTTCGTTCAGGTACAAAACCCTACCCAGAAACCCAGGACTAGATCCTAAGTTTATTTATTCATGCTATATTTAACTACTTCCAACAAAAGTTGATGTAGTTAATCCAATAAATTGCTGATTTCTAGCCGTTTCTGGACAATCCATCTGATATCTCTGTCTATCAATAATAAAATTACTAAATAAATTTGAAGATGATTTTGGCAGACGAATGGTTGCCATATTATTGACCGACTCTCTTGGGATTACAGCTCTTCAATAATTCCTAACTGGGATAAGGACTGTATTATTAACCAAATCGTTGTCTCTACTTGCAATACATTAATTAGATCTGATACTGTAAAATATGCATGACTACTTAAAAAATCAAACGCCTCATCAGAAACATAAGTACTCATACCATTAACAGCAATGCGATAACCTACATTCTCTTTAACCGATATCATTTGGTCCGATACTTTAAATTTCGTATCGTCTTTATATATAAAAGGCTCTATTGGGCACTTTTGAAAGGATAATGGTAATTTGTCCACACGAGCAGCGGAATCTAATCCATTACAATGTCCATCCATACCCAACACATCTACACGACAACCGCCATGACACTCATAAAGCTGTTTACATTCGAAACATTCATTCGGACAGAGAGAACCATCACGCCATTCGATCATTCTATCCCAAATGACATCAAAAGCTTCATTAAAAATATTCCCATATATTTTACTATCCCGAGGGCATGCTTTCACTGATCCATCATTTTCTAATACATAAGTTGTTTTTCCTGCACTACATAATCTTTTGCCCGCAAAATAGTCATATTCTTCTTGCGTCTCTAAACTACAGGTTGGATATGGAGCTGATGCATCAATAGACAAATGATATTTATTTTTTAATTTGATACAAAGTTCAATTAATCTTCTAATATCATTATAGTCTAATAAATAGTTATCAAATATATTTGAAGCATTGATGGGTTTTCCGACTCTTGAAATGGATATATTTTTTATATTATAATTTTCTTTTAGAAATGCTACTGTATCTTCAACATAACTAATATTCTTAGTTGAAACTACCATATTACATTTAAATCTAGAATTATTTCTAACTAAAAGCTGCAGACCCTTGTTGATTTTCTTCCATGATCCTGGAATACTAATTATTTCATCACATATTTTTTCATCGCTACATGGAAAAGATACGAACAAAGGAATATTAAAAAAATTAATAAAACTAGCTATTTCATCTGTTACTAAGCTTGCATTTGTATTTATACTGACAGTTATCTGGTTTTTACGAAGTAATTCAATACAGGGTTTTATTTTATCCCAGACCACGAATGGTTCGCCACCGGTAATGACAACAGAGACTGGATTTAATACTATAATTTCTTCTACCATTCTCATATAATCAACTAAATTACTTGATTGATGCATCTTAATAGTTTTATCATCATCTGTTCGCCAATAATTAAAGCAGTGTACACAATTATGATTACATAAGGGTGTAACTTCCCAAAATAATTGTGGCGGATATTTTAATGCTCTAAATTGATTCATTTGTTAGTAACCCGCATTATCACAGGAATCACATTGATAACACATATCGCAGGATTGACAACTATAGCACATATTGCAATCATCTCCATAACAAATACAATCGGAATGAACTTTAGCATAAGACGTGGTATTATCACCTTCGTACATATTGATAAAAAATTCTGACATAAACTCCTCCTATGTATGAAAATTATTAAGCTAAATAAATATTACGTATAATTTCATAATTTGTCAATAGAACTCCATTGTTCTGCAGCACGTTTTAAATTAGGGTCTTTTATGTATTTATAGGTGTTGGGAACAAAGCTAAGACTACCCTCAAGGATAAACCTTTAATTCGGTCTTTCTCATATGTACTGCAGTCGATAAGGATAACCAGGGATTCAAGTCCCACTTTAGTATAAAAAGATAAGGTCCATAACTTACGTTATGAACCTTACTTTGAAATGCGAGTGTTCTTCTCGCTATACTGCAGTCGAGGGGACTTGAACCCCTACCCAGAAACCCGGACTAGATCCTTAGTCTAGCGCGTATGCCAATTCCGCCACGACTGCATATTCACTTTTTTGTCCGCATTCATTTGTAGCGAACAATAAGGATTATATCATTCTGCGCGAAGAATTGCAACACTTTTTTCGTTCAATTAAGATAATTCTTCACCGCAACGTCTGATAAGAATTCACCACATGAGCAAATCCGAATAGGATGGCTGCCGCAAGGGCCGGAAGGTTCCTAAGCCAAAGAGCAGCAAGGATAAAATACAGTACAGGAAAGACTGCCATCGGTACCGGGATGCCCAAAAAGCTTTTCCCCATCAATGCTCTTCCTCGTCCTCCTGCGAAGTATTGAAACCAAAGAAAATAGTACAACAATAAGAAAACCAGCATGGCTACCGTAAAGGGATTGATCAGGGTTATCTCTTTCTTACTGACCAGGAAGATAATCAGAACGATATACGCAACTCTTCCGGCATTCTCCAGAATACCCAGCAGCTTTCCGCCCTCCTTTGCCGGTTCCTGTTCCGCCTTTGGAGGAAGCAGGATAAATAAGAGATTGGGAAGCATGGGTAACGCAAAAATGATCAGACCAATCCATGAAAATCCAAATGAGAATTGCATCCGCAATCCCCCTTTCTCATAAGTACTTTACATTAAATCTTAATCTAATGGTTCTATTTGTCAATAGATAAACCTTATCTTCTATCGCATTACGTTCTATGCTATCTCTTTCTTCTGCAACAGGCGTCAAAGGCATCCCGCATTGCAGGATTATTGATCAGTCTTCCTTTATAATCGAAGCGGGAGCCGTGGCAGGGGCAATCCCAGGTCAGCTCATTCGGATTCCATTCGAGGCTGCAGCCAAGGTGAGGGCATTTGGTAGAGATGAAATAATATTTGTCATACGCTTCCCGGTAGACCCCATACTTCTGACCATTGCGGTTAATCACACCTGCTTCACCGACTCCGATATCGTCTAATTTGTCGTGGGGAACCTTCATATATTCAGACAGCAGGCTGTTGGTGATGATCCCTGTATCCTTCAGCATTTTCCTGCTGCCGGAGAACATCAGACGGGTAGGGCTGAATACTTTATGATAATCATTTCTTCTGCCAAGTATCATATCATTGATGATCAGCGCAGATACCATGGAACTGGACATACCCCACTGGTTGAAGCCGGTAGCCACATAAATGTTCGGTGTGACGACTGAATATCTGCCGATATAAGGAACCGAATCCGGTGTCATACAGTCCTGATTGGACCAGTAATATTTGATCTTCGCATCAGGATACCAGTGCTTTACACCTGCTTCAATCTTCGTATAGGCATCCTTTGGTTTATAATCTCCTGTTCTGTGGTTGGTGCAGCCAAAGATCAGATAATTCTTATAATTACGCAGGGAATACCCCTGCGGGTCCGCATCCAGATACATTCCGTCCAACCGGCCGTATTTCAAGCTGTCACAATTCTCGATCGCCGACAGGTAATAGCGCTCCTGATGCATCTTAAGAAAATAATAGCCCGGAACATTGATAAAGGGATAGTGCGTAGTAATGACGATGGACTGGGCATGAACCCTGCCTTCATCCGTCAGGATTGTACCATCACTCTGAACCTCGGTCACCCGGGTATTCTCATAGATGGTCAGCTTATCAGCAATCGCATCCAGGAAGCGCAGGGGATGGAACTGTGCCTGATTGTCAAAGCGGACGGCTGCCCTGACAGGGAACGGCAATGCCGTCTCTCTGGTGAAGACTGCGGGGAGCCCGAGCTTCTTTGCTGCATCTGCTTCCTGCCGGACTCTCATTTCATTTTCTTTGGAATAAATGTAGTTCGAAGTCCGCTCAAAGTCGCAATCAATCTGCAGGCTTCGAATGATCTCCTCATATTTCTCAATCGCGAATTGATTCGCCTTGCCGTAATCTCTGGCCCTCTCTTCTCCTTTATACATGAGTAGCTTATGATATATTAAGCTATGCTGGGAGGTAATCTTCGCCGTGGTATTCTTCGTCATGCCGCTGCCAGCCTCATTGCACTCCAGTACCACGACTGAGATACCTCTTTCCTGGAGCAGATATGCTGTCAGGACACCGGCAAGTCCGGCTCCGATGACCGCCACTTCCGTCGTGATTTCCTTCTGCAGCTTGGGTTTGGGCAGCCTGACCTCCCGGAATTGATCCTGGATCCACAGTGATTTACCTCTCTCCGTACCGCCTCTTTGAAATGTACCATTTTCTTTCCACAATGTTTCCATATTGTTCACCTCAAGGCTATATTTACCCGAAAGGGATGGATTTATGCGGACTAAAAAAGATGCAGTTCAATGAACTGCATCTTCCTAAAGAACCTCCCCGAGTAGGGCTCGAACCTACAACCCCACGGTTAACAGCCGTGTGCTCTACCATTGAGCTATCGAGGAAAATATGTTATAAAATCGAATTAATAAATTCAATTTTACTTCATAATTTTTACTTGTACATTACCACACATGAAAATGAAATTCATCCAAGAGTATTCACTCTGATCTAACAAACCTTATTAGGTCAAGCCCTCGACCTATTAGTAACAGTCAGCTACATGCGTTACCGCACTTCCACCTCTGTCCTATCTACCTGGTAGTCCTCCAGGGGTCTTACTAGCTTA
>JAEZLY010000203.1 GCA_023414985.1 Bacillota bacterium
GTTGGAGCCTGGCGGGTTAAGTTTTTCGACATTTCAACCGAAATATTACGCAGAAGGATAACAGCATAACCAAGTCCGGGGAATGATCATCTATCAAGGAGGAAGGATGGTAATCCGGGAACCCATAGAATAAGGATAGATTGATATGGATAAATACACAGCATTGGATACCAAGGTCGGAAAGGTATCTTCCCAAAGTACTCCACAAACCATAACGAAGGATAAAGCCGGAGAAGGCTTAGTAAATATAAAAAAGGGCGATCAAATCACAGGTACGATTGTAGCTGTGGAGGATCAGGTTACAATTGACTTTAACGGGCAGCAGGTAACAGCCTCAAAAGAGGTATTGAAGGATACAGCACCCGGGGATGTCAAGACCTTTGAAGTGGTTAAGGTAAGTAAGAATGAAATAGAGCTTAAGCTCCTGGATCGGACTGCCGTTAATCTCCGGCAGACGATTAAGGCTGCATTAATACCGAAGAAGGACTGGGAGACAGTACTCAGTCAAAAGGAACAGAATGCCAAGGCTTCGGAAAAAGAGCAGCTCACGAAAGAGACAATGAATAAGCTTCAGGAAATCAGCACCTCCTTTACGGAGAATGACTGCGATATCCTGGAGCAGGAAGGCTTTCCGATCGAAACCATGACGGTTCAGGGCCTGTATCAGGCAATCAACCGTGTGAAAGCAGAACAGAATAAGGATGACTCAACAAAGGAAGAGACTCCGGGTCAGATTACCCGGGAGACTGTTGCTGCAAGGCTTAAGGAAGAGAATCTACCGGTTACCGATAAAAACCTGAGCGAGATCAATAAAGCACTGACGATGAGTGATACAATCAGCCGGATCGATGATAAGACTGAGAGATATCTGATTGATCAGGATATTGCTCCGACAATAGAGAATATTTACAAAGCCTTTTACAGCGGCAGCAAGAGCTCTGCCAAACAAAAGCAGGAGCTGACAGATGCAGCTTGGAAAGAGTTATTACCTCAGGTCAAAGCAGTTATTCAGGATGCAGGGTATGAAATAAGCGAAGGGAATCTGCAGGATGCGAAATGGCTGATTGAGAATAAGCTTCCTTTGACAGAGAAGACCTTTACATATAAAAAAGAACTGGATGAAATTAAGAGCAATGTGGATAAGGAGCAGGTCCTTGACCGGATTGTGGAGGGCATGAAGAATGGTGTCCTGCCTAAGGATGTCTCTCTGGCGTCCCAGGATGAAGAAGCTCTGCAGCAGATAATGACCGATATCCGCAGCATCAGCCCGGAAGCAATAACTTATGCTGTCTACGAAGGCATTGATCTGACTGTTAAAAAGCTGGCAGCGGTCCAGGACGACATCAATAACGGAAAGATCAATCCGGAGGAAATCAAAACTGTAACGAAGGCTATGACGGAGGAGAAGCCAGCAGAAGAGAAAAATAAAGCAGAGGATAGTCGAACGGTAGAACCGACATCGCCGAAAGATAACTCAACAGAGGCTGAAGTTGAAATACAGAGTCTTGATAAGACAAAGACGAGCAGCAAGAATTTGACTGTGCCGGGACCGGAGGGGCAGAATACAAAAGAGTCAGATGCTGTTGAGAATAAGAGAGATGAGAAAGCGACTGAGGCAACACAGATTAATAGGTTATCGGAGAATAAGGTACCGGATGTACAGCAGCAGAATGTAGTAGAATTAGCGAAGCAAGCAGACAATGCTCTGCCTATAGAAAAGGGCCCGGCAACGGAAACCTCATCCGAGAGGCTGCCGGAGGATGCGACCATAGAGAACGCTGCGGGGAACGTTGCTGCAGGAGATATGGAACAATCGCAGGATAGTGGAGAGCAAGGGTCCTCTTCCTCAGAGGATCATAAACAGTATGAAGCGGTAAGGGCACAAAGGCAGATGGAGGAGATTCGACTCAAGATGACGCTGGAGGCAGCCTCACGCCTTGAGAAAAAAGGCATTTCCATAGAGACACAGAAGCTGGAAAAGGTGGTTGAAGAACTGCGTAAGCTGGAGGAAAGCTATTACCGTAAGATGCTGAGTGAAGCCGAAGTTCCGACAACGGAAGAAGCCGTTGAGACCTTAAAAAATACCACCCAGGCATTGGAGCAGTTAAGATATGCTCCTGCCAGCGTGATCGGCGCTACCCTGACGGAACGCAGTGCCCAGACAATCCCCGGATTGCTGACAGAGGGTATGAAGCTTCAGACAGAGTATGCCAAGGCCGGGACGGCTTATGAGACCCTGATGACGGTACCGAATGCGGAATATGGTGATTCCATTCGCAAGGCATTTGCGAATATGGATTCCTTACTTGACGAGCTGAATATCGATAATACTGAACAGAACAAACGAGCAGTACGCATCCTTGGATACAATCAGATGGAGATAACACCGGATGCAATCGAACAGGTGAAGGCTTACGATACGGAAGTATCAACGATGATCAAGAATCTTCATCCGGCAGTAACCGTCAGAATGATTAAGGACGGCATTAACCCTCTGAACATAACGATCTCAGAATTAAATGATAAGATAGATGCAATGAAAGAGGAGCAGGGAATCACCTCGGAGGAAAAATTCAGTACCTACCTGCACAGGCTTGAGAAGGAAGAGGGAATCGCACCCGAGGAGCGTAAGGCTTATATCGGTATTTACCGGCTGCTGTACAACGTGGAAAAATCAGACGGAGCAGCATTGGGGTCAGTCATCAAATCTGATCGGGAGGTTACCTTAAGTAACCTGCTGACTGCCGTACAGACCGGAAGAAAAGGCAGGCTTGATGCGGTGATTGATGATGAATTCGGAACGCTGACGCAAATGACTCGTAATAAGGAAAGCATTGCGGAGCAGCTAAGCGGATTTACAAAGAGCAGCTCGGATCAGACCCGAAACTCCATACAGAATGAGGAGCCGGAGAAAGAAACCCGATTAGAGGAGCAGACGAGGTATCTGGACAGAGTTCTGAAGCAGATAACGGAGGAGCTGTCTCCTGATAAACTCACAAGGCTTACACAGGAAGCTTCAGAGACAAATTCTGCCGGCAGCAGTGCCATAACGGATTCTTCCGTAACGGCAGGACTGAACAAAGATGTCTGGGATGCGATTAAGAATATCCCTGCTGAGAAGCTTCTTCAAAAGCTTCAGCAGGAGTCCGAACAGGCGCAGACTACCGATGGTATTCATACACAGAGGGTTCAGCAGCTTCGAGAGCTTTGCGGGAATGCAGAACAATCCATACGGTTCCTGAATGACTTCCAGATGAGTTCAACACCGCAGAATATACTGATTGCCAACCATGTTCTATCCAATGGTGCATCCCCGATTGTAAAGCTTTTGAAGAGGCAAAATGAAAATAACAGCGAAAATGTGACAGACAGTATAAAGGAATTACAGGATTTATCCGATACTATTAACGATAAGTCTTCTATGAATGAGGCCTATGCGTCTTTGGAAGAGAAGGCAAAGACAATGCTTTTGAGTGCATGTTCCGAAGAGACACTGGACAGCAGGAGGATAGCTGAGCTTAGAAGTACTGCACAGCAGATGTCTTTCTTAAGAACAATGGCAACAAGAGAATTCTATCAGATACCGGTCGAGACGCCCAGGGGAATTACGAATATCAATCTTACGATCCTGAGAGGTACCGAAGTCGGAGGTAAGGTAACAGCTACGATTCATTCGGAGCAGCTTGGTGGTATCAAAGCAGAATTTTCCTTGAAGCAGCAGACGCTGAAGGGCTTTATCAGCTGCGAAAGCCGAACCGGAATGGAAAAGCTTCAGGCAAATACGGAAGAGATAGAAAAGACGGCAAAGGACAACAACTTGACTTTAAGACAATTGGATTTTGGTATATGGAGCAAAGAGACAGGCACCTATCATTATCAGAATCCGGAAAACGGACAGCAGGAGGCTTCCGCCGGAAATCAGACGGAACGAATGCTTTACCGGATAGCAAAAGCCATCGTACAGACGGTACGGCTGGCAGAGGACAGTGATACGGAGGATTCCCGTGCTGTCTCATGAACTTGATGTATTTCGGCCACATGGAGGTTGCTGAACTATAGACAAAATCTATACTAAGAATAAAGCGAGCGAACCATCAGCACACGGAGGGGGATGGAGCCGGAACAGAAAGGGATTAGGTGATAAGTTATGAGAATCAACCATAATATCGCGGCATTAAAGGCAAACAACCAATTGGCAAAGACAAATGGCATCCTGGATAAAAGCTTGGAAAAGCTCTCCTCAGGCTACCGTATCAACAGTGCGGCTGATGACTCCGCAGGACTTGCAATTTCAGAGAAAATGAGGACACAGATCTCAGGTCTGGATCAGGCTTCCAGAAATGCTTCCGACGGTATCTCCGTAATTCAGACGGCAGAAGGAGCGATGATCGAGGTTGAATCCATGCTGCAGAGAATGAGAGAGTTGGCTGTTGAATCAGCAAACGGTACCTATACTTCCCAGGACCGTGATGCAATTCAGTCAGAGATCGATCAGTTAAACCAGGAAATTAAGAGAATTTCCGATACCACAGAATTCAATACCATGAACCTTCTGAATGGCAACATCGACAGAAAGTCCTTCTCCAGTGATAATCAGGTTAACCTGGTAGCATTATCGGATACGGTTGATGTTGGTACCTATTCGGTTAACATTACTTATGATGCCAGACAGGCAGTCGTAGTCGGCGCTGCTACAAGCTTTCCGGCAACTAATTTTACGATATCTTCGGGTCAGGTTGGAACGATCAATATTAACGGTGAGACCGTAGAGATAAAGCAAGGGGATACGATCGCTCAGGTATTTGAAAAGATCAGAAATGTCTGTGACAGCGTTGGTGTTAATGTAATAGCCCATGATGGCGCCGATACAACTGCGGGTCCGGATGAGAATGCCGGTTATACTTCTAAAGAGTTGGAATCCGGCAACGAGCTCGTGTTTATCTCAAGGGATTATGGCTCCGATCAGAAAGTCAATGTATACTGTGATAATGCTTCATTATGTGGGGTATTAGGATTGACCATCGGAGGAGCGAAGGCCGTGGGACATGATGCACAGGCGGAAATAGATTATACAGATACTTCTTCCATGTTCAAGCAGACGGCTACGGTATCCTCCGACGGAAATAAGATAACAGTATCGGACAGCAATGATTTCAGCATGGTTTTTGAGGTAAAGCCGGGCACAGCAAATACCGTCTATACCGATTGTACAATTACGGATGCCACACACGCATTTGTGACACCAACCACTACCGCAACTGCCGCTGCCGTTCCGGTTACGGTAACCGTGTTGGATGCAGGCCCGATGGATCTGCAGATCGGTGCCAATGAAGGACAGACCATGGCAGTCAGAATTCCGGAGGTAACACCGGCAACCCTTGGTGTTGACAAGATTAATATCGGTACCGCAGCCGGTGCACAGGAAGCGATTACTCTGCTGGATACCGCTATTAATACAATTTCCTCCATCCGCTCCAAGCTTGGTGCTTACCAGAATCGTCTGGAGCATTCCATCTCCAACCTGGATACAACCTCTGAGAACATGACGGAATCCTTATCTCGTATCTCCGACGTGGACATGGCAGAAGAGATGGCAAACTATACACAGAAGAACGTACTTGCACAGGCAGGTACCTCCATGCTTGCACAGGCGAACCAGAGACCTCAGACCATCCTTAGTCTCCTTCAGCAGTAAAGGATCCTAATCATTGGCTAAGGGAGGTAGAAGGATATGAAGAAGGAAGCGATTAAGGCCTTTACTGTCAGAGTGACACAGGCGACGCAAAGCGAGCTTACGGTTATCCTGTATGAGATGATTCTGACCGAAATCAAGGAAGCCAGAGAGGCTTATGAAGCGGGCAATCTGGAGGTCTTTGACAAGGAGCTGAAGCTGGCGCAGAAATATGTGACAGAGCTTCAGGCAGGACTGAATTTTCAATATGCAATTTCTTATGATTTAATGAGTTTATATCTCTTTGTGAATAAACGGATCATCACCGCTATCATCCGTAGGAATCCGTTAACATTGGACAGTGCGGAAAGTATTCTGAACAAACTGCTGATCGGCTTTGAAGGGGTCAGCAAGAATGACAAAAGAGGTCCGGTCATGCGTAATACGCAGCAGCTCTATGCGGGCTTAACCTACGGTCGAGGGTTTCTGAATGAGACCTATATTGATCCAAGCAATAATAACCGTGGGTTTATTGCATAATAAGCCATTACGAAAGAGAAAAAGAATGAAAAACAGAAGAGAATAAGATATACAAATGAGGAAAGAGGCTGCTGCAAATAATTTTGCAGCAGCCTCTTTTGCGTGAGCAAATACTTACCGTAAATTCAGTTTACCGTAATCTTTTCAAAGGCCTTTGCCTGCTTCAGAAGAAAATGGTAGCGGTTTTGTATGGCATTCAATTCATAAATGCAGCTGTCAATCAAATCAGGATCAACGACATTTTCAAAATTGGAATAAGCAGCTTCCAAAGCAATCTTTGTCCTATTAATTTCGTTCATCAGCAGAGTCATTTCTTTTGGAGGTCTCTTCTTCGCTAATAGTGGCATTCCTTCACCATCCCTGTAATTGTTGGACATAAGATGTACCCGAAAGGATACATCATTGTTGGACATAAGATGTATCTGAAAGGATACATCGTTGTTTATAGTAGTATAGTCAGAATAATTGGCTTTTATTCTATGTTTTAACATAAAATGGATAAACCCTCATATAATTGATTAGGATACTTCTCAGAAAACAAGCCGTAAGGGAAAGGGGTAGGAAGAAATGAACAGCACTATCTTTATCATCGTCATCATTATCAGTACCGTGTTTATCATCGGCTGTGTCATCAAGCAAAGACCGGATTTGATCGTAGACTTTGCATTACGTGCCTGCTTTGCCACGGCAGGGATTTATGTACTTAATCTGGTCATGGGAATCCAAGGGTATTCCCTGAATGTCGGAATTAACGGTGTAACTGTTCTCACGAGTGGATTACTCGGACTTCCGGGCTTTTTGCTGCTTTACGGGCTATCGTTGTACTATTCGATGTCGGCTTAACAGGATTTCTCAATTAATCTCACAGACATCGGCTTCCGAAGCAGGGAAGTAGTTATGAGAATTTCTCTTGTGCAAATATGAGAATTTACACCCGGATCTATAGAGATGTTATACAAATCATAAAGACAAGTTGTATTCTTTTATTGACAACAGTCTCCTCATCCTGTAATATGCGTTTATGGTAATAATTCCTAACGTAAGTTTTTTATAAACCGATCTATCGTGTTCAAGAAAGCCGGATTCCCGGTTCCTCTGATTTCCCCTAAGTCTGCTATACTACAGGAGGATTCCAAAAGTGAAAAAAATTTTGGTCGTCTATGATTCTGATGTTTTTTATGTAACCAGGTTCCTGGAATATTTCAAAAATAAGAAGGAATTTGAATTTGATATCTCTGCTTTCACGCTTCAGGATAGTCTGGTGGCATATTTATCACAGCACAGGGTTGAGCTTCTGTTGCTTGGCCAACCTGTTGCGCTGGAGAAAACAATCAGTGACAACGTCGGAGCGATCTATCAGTTGAGCGAAGAACCTTTTTCTGAGCCGACCAAGGAGCAGCCAGTGATTTTTAAGTATCAGCGGGCACAGAAGGTCATGGACGAGCTGATGGCGGAATATATCAGGAAACGGAACGTGGGTTACTCAGACGAGAACAGCAAAGCAATGGACATTATTACCGTCTTCTCACCGAAAGCCGGTTTAGAGGAGGTACTCTGCGCCTGGTCAACCGCATTTCTCTTGACTAAGAGGAAGAAGGTCCTGTTCCTACTGCTGGAACTGATCCCGTCCCATACGTTACCCTTCCTGGAGGATACAAACCAGAAGCTGTCAGAATTCATCTATTTTCTGAAAGAGAAGCCGAACAGGATGGAGAAGATGCTTTCTCTGCTCAGCTACCATGCTAATCTGAGCTATCTGGCGGGAAATGCCCATGGCTTTGATCTTCTATCCCTGAGTAAGGAGGATATCCGCAGCTGGGTGTCGGAATTGCGGCTTCATACGGAGTATCAGGCAGTGGTATTCTATCTGGATTATTATAATGAGATGTCTGTAGAGCTTATGAAACTGAGTGATCATGTCATACTGCCAACCGACCAGTCCGCTTACCGGAGCAGAATACTGAAGGAATGGGAGGAGCAGATGCAAAGGCTGGAGTATTCCATAGAAGAAAGCAAATACCTGGTGATAACATTGCAGAAGGAGCCTGTTACGGCAGCAGGATACGGTAGTCTTCAGGAGCTTGCCGGTAGTGTAACCTGGCACACGGTAGCGCAGATGTTGAATTGTTCCTAAGGAGAAAGGTATGAATGAGCTGAATGAGCTGAAAGAGATACTCAGGCAGAAGATTATCCGTGAGATGGACCTGTGCAGAGAAGTGACCGATGAGGAGCTATATGAAGCAATCGATCGCTGTATTATTGAATATGGCAAACGGGACTACCTCTGCATTCAGGAGAAGCGAAAGCTTCGCAAGGATATTTTCAATTCCATCCGAAGATTGGATATCCTTCAGGAGTTGATAGAGGATCCTGAGATTACTGAGATCATGGTAAACGGACCGGAGCATATCTTCCTTGAAAAAGCAGGACGACTTTACGAAAGCGATATGCGCTTTGAATCAAGCGATAAGCTGGAGGATGTGGTGCAGCAGATGGTATCCCATTCCAACAGAGTTGTAAACGAGGCCTGTCCCATCGTCGATTCCAGATTGGCTGACGGTTCCAGGGTGAATATCGTATTGGCTCCGATTGCTATGGAGGGGCCGGTGATCACCATACGGAAATTCCCGGAACATCCGATCACAGCGGAACAACTGATTGAACTGAAAGCAATTTCCAAGGAAGCATCAGAATTCTTAAGGAAGCTGGTCATCGCCGGCTATAATATCTTAATCAGCGGTGGTACCGGAAGCGGTAAAACCACCTTTCTCAATGTCTTATCCAATTACATTCCCCAGGATGAAAGAATCATCACAATCGAAGACTCCGCTGAACTGCAGATCAGGAACATACCGAATCTGGTGAGGCTTGAGGTACGTAATGCCAATACGGAAGGAAATAACGGGATTACCATCCGTGATCTGATCAAGACGGCTCTTCGTATGAGACCGGACAGGATTATTGTAGGAGAAGTACGCGATGCGGCCGCCGTGGACATGCTCCAAGCGATGAATACAGGACATGACGGATCACTTTCTACCGGGCACGCCAATTCACCTTCCGATATGCTAAGCAGGCTGGAGTCCCTGGTGCTGTTAGGAGCAGAGATTCCGCTCCTGGCAGTCAGGAAACAGATTGCTTCTGCAATTGATATCATTGTCCACCTTGGAAGGATGAGGGATCGTTCCCGACGACTGCTTCAGATTACAGAGGTCCTTGATTGCAGAGAGGGGGAGATTGCATTAAATCCAATCTATACCTTTGAGGAGACAGGGGAGGAAAATGGTACAGTGCAGGGCAGGCTCGTATTGCAGAACAAACTTTTTCATACGGAAAAACTGAAAAGGGCGGGGGTTACGATTGCTTATTTTGAGGAAACAGATGACCGGAATTCATCAGTCTGTGATTAAAGAAAGGAAAGAAAATATGCCGGATTACCACCAGTATCATTATACAGCAGGGGAATTCATCAGATACCTGTTGGAGGGAGTATTCATGATAATGGTTCTGGGTTATCTCTTTTATCAGCATCCGGCGGGTATTTTTCTCTTATCACCTTTACTCCTTCTTACCATGAGACAGAATAAAACCCGACTTTTAAGAGAACGCCGCTGGAAGCTTAATCTTGAGTTCATGGATGGAATTCAGGCATTGTCAGCAGCGCTGGAGGCAGGCTACTCTGCTGAGCACGCCATGGAAGAAGCTTATCAAGATCTGCTCCATATCTATTCAGAGAAAGAAATGATTCTGAAGGAGATCAATTATATGATCAATCAAGTACATATGAATGTTCCTGTTGATAAAGCATGGGAGGAGTTCGGCGTGCGAAGCGGAGTGGAGGATATTCTGAATTTTTCAGAAGTATTCGGAGCAGCCAAGCGTACAGGCGGAGATTTAATACAGATTATAAGGCTATCCCGGGATATCATATGTGACAAGATAGAAGTGAAGCGGGAGATTGTCACAATGATCAGTGCAAAAAGGCTGGAAGCCGGTATTGTGAAGTTTGTTCCATTGTTTATCCTTGCATATCTGATGCTCTCTTCCCCTGATTTTCTGGCGCCCCTGTATCATAATCCCTTCGGTGTTTTCCTAATGAGCATATTTCTTCTCTTATATTTAAGCGCATTTCTAATCATTGAGAAGATCGTATCCATAGAGGTATAGGAGGCAAAGCATGATCCTTGTAAATATCTTATTTCTGCTCCTGTCGGGCGGGTATATTGCGGTCTCCTTCCTCCTGTCCCGGGATAAGGGTAAGGAGCTGGACAAAAAGGAACACAGGCTTTATCTGTGCTATCCCATGGCAGAAGATTTACTTAACAGAACAGGCTTATCTAGGTTTCTGCTAAGGAGAAAGGAGATAAGCACCGCAATCAGCGCGCTCTATATTACCAATCAGCCGGAGTGGCTTCAGAGACTTTACTGGTATAAGAAAATCTCAGCGATCTATCTGCTTCTTATGGTATTCAGCTCATTCTCCCTTGCCTGGCAGCTTGAGGCAGCAGGCCATACGGTCCTTCAGG
>JAEZLY010000280.1 GCA_023414985.1 Bacillota bacterium
CCACGAACCCGGTTCCACTCCGGTATACCGTTCACATCCCTGATATGATCGGGATCCTTCAAGCCAGCTCCAACCTTGGTAGCCAGAAAAATATCCTTGCGGTTCCTGCGTTCCTTCATCCAAAGACCCAGATAGCTCTCGCTCTCTCCGCCGATATATTCCCCTGTTCCCAGCCACCAGGTATAGCAGTTAGCGGTATCTATAAAATTCCCACCCTCACCCATAAAATGATCCAGAATCTGAAAGGTTGAATTTTTATTGATGGCTGTTCCCATCATCATGGCACCGAGACAGAATTCACTGACTTTTTCTCCGGTAGAACCTAAAATTACTTTATTCATAACATGCTCCATTCTTGCAGATCACTTTGCTCCTGATGATATTAAATGAAATTTGTGATTACAGCCGACTAGTCTGTTGTTGCACAAAGATGATCAAACTCCGCCTGTACGGATTTTAAATTATCTCGGATATGCAGCTTCTGAGGACAGGATTCTTCGCACTGACCACATTCACTGCAGTTTTTCGCTTTTTTGCCTTCATCAAAGTTAAAGGTCCATTGCCAGCGCATATCTCCTTTATTGCCGTAGCGTGCAAAATCATTCCAAAGTGCAAAGCTTCTGGGTATATCCACATTGGAGGGACAGGGCATACAATAAGCACATCCGGTACAGCCATTTTTCACAATATTACGATATACATCAGCAACCTTCTTCACCGCCTGGTGTTCTTCGTCATTCAGAGGGTTAAAATAATTGAAGGTGTTCAGATTATCTGAAACCTGTGCCTCGTCTGACATACCGCTTAAGATGACTTTGACATTCGGCAGGGAACCTACCCATCTTAAAGCCCAGGAAGCGGGAGTTCTGCCCGGATTGAGCGCCTCAAAATACGCAGCCGCGCTAATCGGGAGCTTTGCGATAGAGCCGCCCTTGACCGGCTCCATGATGATCAAGGGTACGCCAAGCTCTTCAGTAAGCTGATAACCCTTCAATCCTGCCTGATTTTCCGTATCCATGTAATTCAGCTGTATCTGGCAGAAGTCCCAGTCTCTGAATTTGATGATATACTCAAAAGCTTCATATTCATCATGGAAGGAGAAGCCTAAGTATCTGATTTTACCCTCTGCCTTCAGACCATCCAGATAATCAATGATACCAAGTTCTACCATCTTGTCGAAGTTCTGACGGTTAAAGGAATGAAGCAGATAAAAATCAATATAATCCTTATGCAGCTTTTCTAGCTGTTCGTGAAAAATGCGCTCGGCGTCTGCTATGGAATTAACCTCCCAGATTGGCAGCTTGGTTGCAAGATAATAGGAGCTGCGATCATATTTATCCAGTACCTTCCCCGTAAAGATCTCACTTTTTCCCTCATGATAGACATATGCGGTATCATAATAATTCACACCGTTCGCAAAAGCTTCAGCAATCAGCTTCTCAGATCTTGCTTCGTCTATGTTCCCATTCTGATCCAGTGGGAAACGCATACAGCCAAAACCAAGCAGTGACGTTGTTATCCCCAGTTTTTCAATTTTACGAAATTCCATTCTTTCTACCTCCCGTTATCTAATCCTACCGGTTCGAATGCAGATTATAATTGCGAACCTGATAAACTTATTATATAATTTTAATTGATACTTAAAAGTACCAATAAATAATATGTTTTTAGGAACCAATTATGCATTGAGATGAGAGTTGGGCTAAGATTTCGATAGTATCTCCGGAGTTATCAAAGAGATATTAAACTATTTATTATGTATAAAGACAAAAGGTCCTGTCACCGTAGGCGACAGGATAAACTTGCGCAAAAAGTCCTCGGAAAGTACACTTTCCAGAGACTTTTTTGTGCAAATAATCCGGCTGTTCCACAGCTGGACCTTTTGTCTGGCCGACATATACTTGCATAGGTATCAAAAGAGACTTGCTTATTTTCGGATATAATGACCTACTCTAACAGCAGGCTAATAAATATATGTATCATAATCTTACAGATCTAGAATCATAACAGGGAGGGATAGATATGTTCGGGTTTGAGATTGATCGTACCTCAGCGCAATCCTTTGCGTTGCAGCTGGAGAATCAGATCAGGGATTCAATATTACAGGGGAAGCTTGTGGCGGGAGAAAGCCTGCCGCCGACCAGGACTATGGCCAGGGATTTACAGATTGCCCGAAATACAGTGATTCAGGCTTATGAGCAGTTGATTGCAGAAGGCTATCTCATCAGCCGAGAGGGAGCAGGTACCTATGTAGCAGAGATCGGAAGGCTACCCTTACCCAAGCTCCTGCCCTATCACCTAAAGAAGGAGCAACCAAAGAACCGCGACAGGATAGCATTTGATGCCGGCAGTCCTGATGTCGGTGCTTTTCCAAGGATAGCCTGGGGGAGATTGCTGAAGGAAGCCTGTCTGGAAGCAGAGGAACAGACCTTCATCTACCATTATTATTCCGGGTATCCGAAGCTAAAGCAGGCAATTCGTGACTATGTATACCGGATGAAGGGAATTCGCTGTGAGGAGGAGCAGATCGTGATTGTACCGGGAGCTGCCGGAGGATTGGAGCTTCTTGCAAAGGTATTTGAACGAAAGAAGAATAGAATAGCCATAGAAGACCCATGTATTCATTTTGTAAAGAAAGTATTTTCCGATCATAAATATGAGTTGTGTCCAGTAAGTGCGGATGGGCAGGGGATGAATGTGGAGTGTCTGTCCAAGCTCGATGCGGTTGATCTGATTTATGTGGTCCCTTCCCATCAATATCCGCTGGGAGGAGTATTTCCGGCACCGCGTCGGATCGCACTTCTGCAATATGCCAGTGAAAAAGATGCCTATATCATAGAGGATGATTATGACAGCGAATTCCGTTATAAAGGAGAAGCATTGCAGGCGCTTCGGAATTTGAACCAGGAGAGGGTAATCTACATCGGGAGCTTTAGTAAGACCTTTACTCCTGCCTTAAGAATGGGCTATATGATCTTACCAAGCCATCTATGTGAACCTGTCGCTTATCAGCTTGAAGAGTCGAATCTCTGGGTAAATCCGATCGAGCAGTATGCTATGGCTGAATTCATCAATCGCAGGCTGATGGACAGACATATTTATAAGATGCGTAAGATTTACGAACACAAACGCCTCTACCTGATTCAATGCTTGGAGGAGACCTTTGGTGACAGCCTTCAAATCTCGGGAGAATATGCAGGACTTCACTTACTGGTCAGCTTCAAGCGGGAGCTTGGAGAGGCGGATATTCAGAATATTGAAGAACAGGGCCTTGAGGTTGATTATGTTGAGGAGTATGCATTGGTTAAGGGAAAGCATAGTAATCAGCTTGTGCTTGGATATGGCGGTTTAAGCACGGCACAGCTGGAGGATGGTGTCGGGAGGCTGAAGAAAGCAATGGGCTAATTCTGCTGTTTTGTTATGGCCGAACATGATACATGTCATTTATAATATGCATCAATACCGTCACAGATTCCCTGAACCAATTGATTCTGGTATTTTTCAGTCTGCATGAGCTTGTCTTCCTTCTTGTTCGTCATGTACCCCATCTCGATAATCGTGACCGGGATCTTACACCAATTAATTCCGCTCATGTCATCCCTGGCTATGGTACCTCGGTTCTTGGCACCGGTGGCATGACACATGGCATCCACGATTGCCTGGGCAAGAGCCTGACTGTCCTCGCTCAGCTCGGGAACATATGGGTTATCCTTAGAGGGGTAGAGCGTACTGGTTCCGTGTACAGTTGAATCAGTGGAACCATCCGCGTGAATCCGCAGGAAAATATCCGCACCACTTTTATTGGCAAGCTCCGCTCTTTCCATGTTACTTAGGTTTACCTTATTCTTGTCGCGTATCATAGTAACCTCATAGCCTCGTTTCAACAGTTCATCCTTTACTTTTTTGGCTATGACCAGTGTTAACTTATATTCCGGGACTTTTGTATAGACACCTTGCGTTCCCGAGGATACCTTTGCTTTGGTAATCTTTGCTCCGGGGCCGATGGGCTCTGTTGCATAATTCCCCTTACTTTGGTGTCCGGCATCTATGGCAACGGTGATTTTCTTCGGCTTCGCCTTCGCCTCGGCAGCAGGATTGGAGAGGGCGGATAACAGCAGTACCGGAAGGAGTAGAACAACGATAAGGGCGAGCAGCTTTTTTTTCATATGGGGGACCTCCTGAATATCTTGTTTTGTAATAAAGAAAGGAACGCTCTCTATAAACAGAATTATAAGGAAGGGCAAACGGAAAAGCAAGATAATTCATAAAGGTATTGACACGGCCACAGAAATTGTATATGATAAGGCCGTACTTAATATACATATGCAATTATAGTTAATGCTAGGGGAGCCTTGTGCTGAGAAGCATGTAATCATACATGCTGACCCTCACTACTTGATCCGGTTAATACCGGCGGAAGGAAGCAATCAAGTGGCCCCCTCCGATGCAACGAAAAGGAGGTTTTTTTTATGTTTCAAAAAGTTGTGGATTTTTTATTTACCAAAGAGGTTTATTCTGATGTCGAAACCTATTACACACCGACTTTGGCAGCCAACATTCTTTTGTTTGTTCTGATTGCGGTTCTTCTGATCGCAATGGCTGTGTTTTCAGGATCACAGAGGAAGCTGCAGGTCAAGCAGCTGACCTTTGCTGCAATGGCTGTAACACTTGGAGTGGTTACATCCTTTATCAAATTCGCACATCTGCCCTTCGGCGGTTCCATCACCTTATTCAGCATGTTTTTTATCTGTCTGATCGGTTATATGTATGGAACGAAGGTTGGAATACTGACAGGTATTGCTTACGGCTTTCTACAGCTCATCATTGATCCGATGATCATGCATCCGGTTCAGATGCTTCTGGACTATCCGCTTGCCTTTGGCTGCCTCGGAATTACCGGTGTATTCTCCAAAGCAAAAAATGGACTTTTAAAGGGCTATGTCCTTGGTGTATTCGGCAGATATGTATGTCATGTAATCAGCGGAATTGTCTTCTTCTCCATGTATACGCCGGAAGGGATGAACAATATTGTGTATTCCATCGGCTATAATGCAACCTACATTCTTCCGGAAGCCATTGCAACAGTTATATTGCTCCTGGTTCCGGCAATTCAGAAGGGACTTCTGGAAGTGAAAAGAATGGCTGTACAGAATTAATATCATAAAAGCTCAGGCACTGCCTTTTTCAGGCAGGTCTGAGCTTTCTTTTTGGAACAATCTATTATAGCTCTGCGATTCGGGAGACGGCAACGTAGATCGCTGAGATACGGTACCAGGTAGCAAAATCGACGACGCCTGTCTGAGGCAGGTCAAAGGTCTGTTGGAATGCTTTTACTGCATCGGCGGTCTGCTGGTTATATTGTCCGTTGACCGCAACCTTAGGAATAGCAGTATAGGTATCCGATATCTGATTCAGCTGTTCCTGTATCATCCGAACATTATTACCGCTGGCTCCGATATCCAGGTTCGAGCCCGGCCAGGATACAGGGACCCCGGATACCTGTGTAGCGGTATTAACGTAAATGGAGTTACCATAAAAATGTCTTAGGATTGAAATGGCATCCTGCCCTTGTTCTCCTAAATCCCTCGAACCCCATTGCGTCATCCAGTTCGGGCACTGTACCCTATAACCGTCGCAATATTGGGTCAGGATGGGCTGCTTCACGTTCGGACGTGAAAGGTAAGTGTTAAAGATCTGATCAACAACTAATCCGATCGTATCGAAAACATTACGTCCGCTGACCCATTTGTGGTCAAAGGCGGTGGAAGAGGTGACGGTGAAGTTAAAGCCCTGATTGCGGTACCATTCTGTAAATACTCTGTTGAGCGTAAAGGAGAGAATCGCATGAACATTTGCGATTATGGTCTGCTCCGGCCAGGTTGCATAAATTTCACTGGAGGCAACATTTTTGATATAGTCACGGAATCGGATATAATAATTGGACGCCGAAGTGTCTGTCGGAGGACCGTCATGAACGATCACGTATTCCGGGATCACAACATTTGCGAGTACAATCTCTCCCGTTTCCGAGGTAGGCTTAATCTCTGCTTCAGCGATCTTCGGGGGAAAATCTCCGAAGAGGGTATGGGGAGGGATGACATAAAGTGTCGGCTGCGGGGCTGTTGTCATAGTAGCTTCCTGAAATGCTGTAATCTTAGGTAAAATCTGCGCATCCTGAACGGTGATCGGAGAAAAGTTGGCTGCGTTTATGTTGATGGTATAATCGGCGTAGGGCTGTTCCGTAGAAGGCGCCTGACTGTAGTCAGGGGAAGGGGCAGGAAGCTCGACTACCGGGGTAAGACCCGACGCATCCGTCGTCAACTCCTCAAGTACTCTATCCGGCTCGGAGACTGAGGAAACTCTGACAGTTGCATTCGGGATCGGAGCGATATTCTGTGTCGTTGCTCTGACCCTCAAACCGCCGAGAGACTGAGTACCCATCTGCGCAGGATAGATACGGTAGGCTGCATAATTATTCGTAAAGATATTATTGTTATCCATACTTGGTAACCTCGATTTCATTTACTGGTATCATTTCTAATTTAAAAGATGCAGTTTTATACTCCTATTCTGGTCACACCGACAAAGATATTAGAGATACGGTACCAGGTAGGCTTATCTACTACACCGGTTACGGGAAGATCAAAAATCTGTTGGAATGCCCGGACTGCGTTCGCTGTCTGGGGGCCATATACCCCATCCACCGCAACCCTGGGGATGGCTGAATAAGCCTGGGCGATACGATTTAATTGGGTCTGAAGAGTACGTACATTATTGCCGCTGGCCCCGATCCCCAGATTATGACCGGGCCAGGAGACCGGAACACCGGATACTCCGACTGCCGTATTAATATAGATAGAATTACCATAAAAATGTCTTAGGATTTCTATCGGTTCATACCCCTGGTCTCCCAGATTTTTTGAGCCCCACTGAGTCATCCAGCCGGGACACTGGACACGGTTACCATCGCAGTACTGGGTCAGGATTGGCTGCGTTACGTTCGGCCTGGATAGGTAGTTGGTGAAGATGTTATCAACGATAAGGCCGATATTGGAGAAAATATTCCGTCCATTAATCCATTTATGATCGTAGGCCGTAGAGGAGGTAATTGTAAAATTAAACCCCTGTCCTCGGTACCACTCTGTATAGACACGATTTAGCGTAAAGGAGAGGATAGCAAATACGTTTGCATAGATCGACTGCTCTGGCCAGGTGGCATAGATCTCGCTGGAAGCAACATTCTTAATGTAATCTCGGAAGAGGACGTAATGGTTAGGCGCCGCTGAGTCTGACGGAGGTCCATCATGAACGATGACGAATTCGGGGACCACAACCCTGCTGAGTACGATTTCACCGGTTTCTCCTGTAGGCTTTATTTCGTCCTCCGGGATTTTAGGAGGGTATTCATAATACAGAGTGTGTGGTTCAATGACGAACACCTCTTCCGGGGCGGCTGTCACCTGAGGGTTAAGCACAACATTCTGAGAGGCAGTGACAATCGGTAAAATCTGTATGTTTGAAAACACCGCTCCTTCAAAATTCGGGGCAGTAATTCGGAGATCATATTCTGAGTAAGGCTGTTCTGCGGAAGGCTCCAGACTTAAGTTTAGGGGAGGTGCTTGTAGTTCTATAACCGGTGTTAAGCCGGAGGCGTCTGTAATAAGTTGCTCGAACACGGTTTCAGGATTATTTGGTAAAGTGATAGCAACAGTCGCATTTTCAATTGGTGCATCACCGGGAGTTCTGCATTGAATTCTAAGCTGTCCGAAAGCCTGTGTCTCTGTCTGAGTAGGATACACACGAACTCCGGGCATGCCACTTAAGTTGGAGGTATTGATCTGTTCCATAGATTCCGCCGGTACTTTCTGCTTTTTATTATCAAGTTATGATGTGAGGTAAGGGAATGTGAGAAGTATTCTGTACAATTTATTACAATATTTAAAACTATACAAAGATACCCTGGTATAAAAACTAGTCATAATTTGTTAGGAAATATTTATAAAAAAGACTTGTAATTTCAAAACAGGTATGATAAAATCATAAAAATAAATAAAAAATTTGCATAAATATTCATGGCAAATTCATAATAATTCGTAACAACACGATTTCTCGGAAACCCGGAATTTGTTGTAGAAAAGAAAAGAAGAAATTGGAAGATATACGAGGGGGTATATGTCCAGTATGGATTTATATTCTTTTTTTTTGCAAACTTTTATGTTTACGCAGCCGATGGCAGCAGAATGGA
>JAEZLY010000299.1 GCA_023414985.1 Bacillota bacterium
CCATCGGACTTCTTTGTGCAGGCGCAATTTTATTGATAGGAGGCTTGGCTGCGATATGGAAATTCTAAGAGGAATATTAATTATTCTGCTGGCTCCGCTGATTGGCGGACTGTTGACAGGAATAGACAGAGTAATAACAGCCAGAATGCAGGGAAGACAAGGCCCACCGGTGCTGCAGCCCTTTTATGACGTAATGAAGCTGATCCAGAAGGAATCGATTGAAGTCAATTCCATGCACCGCTTTTTTGTGTACATTTCCTTAATATTCGTATTATTTACAACAGAGATTCTACTGTCCGGCGGTGATATGCTGTTGGCGGTATTTGCCCTCACCTTGGGCTCCGTATTCTTTGTGCTCGGCGGTTATGCTTCTAATTCACCCTACAGTATCATAGGTTCCGAGAGAGAACTGCTTCAGATCATGGCTTATGAGCCGATGGTACTTTTGGTTTGTGTTGGTTTATACTATGCTGATAACAGCTTCTTTGTAAAAGAGATTATCAGTAATAAGCTACCGGCTATCGTATTCCTTCCCGGAGTATTTGTGGGATTACTGTTTATACTGACAATCAAGCTTCGTAAATCACCCTTCGACTTAAGCATGTCCCATCATGGACATCAGGAAATTGTGAAAGGTATTACGACAGAGTATTCCGGCAGAGATTTGGCAGTGATCGAAGTGACCCATTGGTATGAGATGATTATCTCCCTGACCTTGGTGTATGTATTCTTTGCAACTGCTATGCCGATCAGTCATGTGCTTGCGCTGGTTGCCTGCGGAGTTGTATATTTTTTTGAAATCATTATTGATAATGCTTTTGCCAGATTAAAGTGGCAGCACGCCCTGAATTCTGCATGGGTTATTACAGGAGTTATGGGTATAGTGAACCTACTGATCCTGTCCTTTTTCCGCTAGAAATCGATAAACTGTTATGTATCATGCATATCCTGATAGAAATGAAATATTTCGGGATGTACAGGAATGGAGAATACGATGAAATTTGTAAAGAAATCACCATGGATTTTACATTATGATGGTTCCAGCTGTAACGGGTGTGATATTGAGGTGCTTGCCTGCCTTACACCCTTATACGATGTGGAACGGTTCGGGATCATAAATACAGGTAATCCGAAACATGCGGATATCCTGTTAATAACAGGCAGTGTGAATGAGCAGAATATACCTGTAGTAAAGCAGCTGTATGAACAGATGGCTGAGCCTAAGGTAGTCATTGCAGTCGGTATCTGTGCCAACTCCGGCGGTATTTTCGCGGAATGCTATAATGTGGTCGGAGGCGTGGATCAAGTACTTCCTGTAGATGTATATGTACCCGGCTGTGCCGCAAGACCGGAGGCAATTATTGACGGTGTAGTTCAAGGACTTGCCATTCTGGAAGAAAAACAGAAAACAGCCAGAAAACCGAAGGCTGCCAAACAGTAAATAATCATAAATATCGGCGCTATAAGGAGAATAGAAACTTAAGCGCAGAAACGGAGGTACTATGGGCCAGCAAACAATCAAACCGATTATGTCAAAGGAGCTGCTATCTGAGACACTCAGCTTAAAGAACGAAGGCTACCGCTTGGTTGCAATTTCTTGTACCGGTCTTGGAAAACAGACATCGGAAGAGGATCCCTCAATCACGATAGAGAACGGTATGGAGTTAAGCTACTCCTTTGATAAGGATTATGATCTGCTCTCCTTGAGAGTTACGACTGATACAGAAGAAGAGATTTCCAGCATTAGTATCATGTATCCTTTTGCGTTCTTATATGAGAATGAGATAAAGGAGTTATTTGGTGTTAAGATTAAGGATATCTCTATCGATTTTAACAATACACTTTATAAAATACCGGTGAAAACACCTTTTAAGAAAGTGGGGGATGAATAATGGGAAAGAGAACAGTAATTCCCTTCGGTCCTCAGCATCCGGTACTTCCGGAGCCGATCCACTTAGATCTGGTGTTGGAGGATGAGACAGTAGTAGAAGCAATTCCGAGAATTGGGTATATCCACAGAGGCTTAGAGAAGCTGGTGGAGAAGAAGGATTATCAGCAATATACCTATGTGGCAGAGCGTATCTGCGGTATCTGTTCCTTTATGCATGGTATGGGCTACTGTATGACGATAGAGAGCATTATGGATGTAAAAATCCCTGAGAGGGCAGAGTTCCTTCGTACCATATGGGCAGAGCTTTCCCGTATGCACAGCCATACCTTATGGCTTGGACTTTTGGCCGATGCCTTTGGTTTTGAAAGTTTATTTATGCATTCCTGGAAGATCCGGGAGCAGATTTTGGATATTTTCGAAGAGACCACCGGAGGAAGAGTCATCTTCTCCGTATGTGATATCGGTGGTGTCAGAAAAGACATCAGTGCCGAGACTCTCCAAAAAATCGTAGGTATTCTGAATCAGGTAGAAAAGGATCTGACCGAGATTACAGAGGTATTCATCAATGATACTTCTGTTAAGAGCCGTACCAAGGGTGTCGGCGTATTATCCAAGCAGGCAGCCTTTGATCTTGGCGCAGTCGGCCCCATGGCCAGAGCCAGTGGTATCGAGATGGATATGAGAACCCAGGGCTATGCAGCCTATGGCAAATTGAATTTTGCTCCGATTGTGGAGAAGAAGGGTGATTGTTACGCCAGAACCAAGGTGAGAATCAGAGAAATCTTCCAATCCATTGACTTGATCAGACAATGTGTCGCTTTAATCCCCGAAGGTGAGATTAAGGTGAAGGTAACAGGAAACCCGAAGGGTGAATATTTTACGCGGATTGAACAACCGCGTGGGGAGGTAGTTTATTATGCAAAGGGTAATGGCACGAAATTTCTGGACAGAATGAGAGTCAGAACACCTACCTTTGCGAATATCCCCGCACTCCTTGAGACTCTGAAGGGCTGTGCTTTGGCTGATGTGCCGATACTGATCTTAACCATCGACCCTTGTATCAGCTGTACGGAAAGATAATGGAAGGCCGCATTTTTGCGACGGAATGGAGAACATCATGTCTTTTTTTAGTATGACGAAGACTCTTTTTAAAAATATGTTTCATGGGCCGTATACGGTACTTTATCCGGTGAAGATAAAGAATAAGCCGGAACGCACCCGCGGTAAGGTGGCAATAGATATTGATGACTGCATTTTCTGCAGCATGTGCCAGAGACGCTGTCCTACCGGAGCGATTACGGTGGATAAGGGCGCAGCATCCTGGAGCATTGAGCGTTTTTCCTGTATTCAGTGCAGTTACTGTACTGAGGTATGCCCGAAGAAATGTCTGCATATGGATAATCAGTACACTACACCATCAGGCAAGAAGACAAGGGATGAGTATGTAAAATGCACGAATACCCAATCACTCAGCGAATAATTGAGATAGCAGAGGAATATGCTGTACAAAATAATGCGGACGAGGTCAAGGTGATCAATCTGGTCGTCGGAGATTATTCCGGTTATGTTGCCAGTTCCATTGAACTTTATTTTGATATCATTGCGGAAGGAAGCCGCTCAGCAAATGCAAGACTGAACATTGAGCGGGTGGTACCGAAGCTGAAGTGTGAAGGCTGTGGAGAGTATTTTGAACGAAAGCCCTTCACCTTTACCTGTCCGCATTGCGGTGGGGAAGGTCGTCCGACGGAAATCGGACAGGAATTCTATATCAAATCAATTATTGTTTAGTATGGTTGGCAAATGGCCGTGCACGCAGGAATGGAGTTAACATGTCTGAGAATAAAGAAATAGAAATCATGCAATCTGTCTATGATAAGAATGACGAGGTTGCAGATAAAATTAATAAGGATTTAACGAAAAAGAATATCTATGCCGTCAATGTCATGGGGGCACCGGGAGCAGGTAAGACTACTTCCCTGATTCAGATCATCAAGAGACTGAAGCAGGTAACCCCTTATGTAATAGAAGGAGATATCGAGGCGGACTTTGACACCAAGACGCTTCAGGCTCTTGGAGTGAAGGCAATCCAGATCAATACAGGAGGAGCATGTCATTTGGATTCTCCGTTGATTGGCAATGCCGTGGAGGAAATGAAGTTGGACAATGGTGTCCTGTTCATTGAAAATATCGGAAATCTGGTATGTCCTGCCGAGTTTATGATCGGTGAGCATGCGAAGATGCTGATTTCCACAGTTACCGAGGGCAGTGATAAGCCCTATAAATATCCGTTGGCTTTTGAGAAAGCAGATATTATCCTTGTAAACAAATGTGATCTTTTGCCCTATGTCGATTTCGATGAAGACTTCTTTATGAAGGGGGTCAGGGCACTGAATAAAACTGCGCCGGTCATTAAGGTGTCCGGAAAGACAGAAGAAGGATATGATGAAGTAGCAGCATGGATTATGGAAAGAGCAAAAGCGTAATTAAGAAAATAAAGGTTTACGGAATGGTGCAAGGGGTTGGATTTCGGCCCCTTGTTTATTCTATTGCGCAAAAATACGGATTGGCCGGTGCGGTTCGTAATGTGGGAGGCTACGTGGAGATCTTCATAAGTTCCTCCGAAGAGGCATATGACAGCTTCTTAAAGGAGCTTCTGGATCAGAAGCATGCCTGTGAGATCGTGAAGTTGGAAGAAGAGGATCTGAAAGAGCTTCCCATATTCTCACCTCACGGATCAGAGGAAAGCTTTCTTATTCTGGATAGTGAGGGCAGTGATGAGATCTCCGTATTACCGCCGGATCTGCCGGTCTGCGAACAATGCAGGAACGAACTGCAGGAGGAATCAGACAGGAGATATCATAATCCGTTCATCAGCTGCACCCACTGCGGCCCACGCTACACCATCCTTGAGACACTTCCCTATGACAGAGAGAATACCTCCATGATGGATTTTGCGCTTTGTGATACCTGTCTGGAGGAATATACTTCTCCCGAGAGCAGAAGGCATCATGCTCAGACCATCTCCTGCAACGACTGCGGGCCTTATCTGATATACCGCGATTATTCAACTGTTGGGAATGGGAAGCAACCGAAGCCACGGGAAACAAGGAAGCAGCAGGAAACAGTGGAACAGATGGAAACAGTGGAACAGATGGAATCGGTGAATCAGGAAGCCCTTAAGAACGCCGTTGCTGTCCTGAAGAGCGGAGAGATCCTGGCTGTGAAGGGGATAGGAGGGTACCATCTGGTATGTTCTCCTTTTCAGAATGAGACAGTAGAAAGACTTCGAAAGCTGAAAGGCAGGGAACAGAAGCCCTTTGCCGTGATGTTTGCTTCTCTGGAGAGTATCAGAGAATATTGTACTGTTTCAATAGAGGAACAGCGACTTCTAGAGACGAAGGCGAGACCGATCTGCCTTCTGTACATGCACCATAACAGCTTTGCCTCGTCGGTAACACAGGGCAGTATCTATTGCGGTGCTTTTCTTCCCTATACACCGCTTCAGATTTTATTGACAGAGGAATGTGGTCCGCTGATCATGACCAGTGCCAACCGATCGGGACAGCCGATTATCAAGGATGAACAGGGGATATTCGCATTGAATTCCCCTTATCTGTCCGGTTTGCTTTATCATCATCGTCGGATTGTCCGCTCCGTGGACGATTCCGTAGCAAAAATGATTGACGGTAAGCCGCAGTTGATCAGGAGAAGCCGTGGATATGTTCCATACCCGGTATTCCTTTCAGATAATAAACAGGAGAACATCTC
>JAEZLY010000019.1 GCA_023414985.1 Bacillota bacterium
GAGCAAAGGTGTTCTCAATTTTTTTGAGGACACTTTTTTCATAATATCCGGATAAGCATCCGGTTGAGGGAACAATCCATGAGATAGAGAGTTCGGCGAATTGATCGCAAACGATCGCCGTCTTATATAACCACGAAGGGAGATATGGTATGTCTGAAAAATTAACTGAGCTTTTTGGAACCGACGTATTTAACGATGCGACCATGGTAGAGCGTCTACCGAAGAAGACTTATGCTGCTTTAAAAAAGACCATCGAGAATGGCGAGGATTTAGATCCGAATGTAGCTGAAGTTGTAGCGAATGCGATGAAGGACTGGGCAATAGAGAGGGGAGCAACTCATTATACCCATTGGTTCCAACCGTTAACCGGAATTACGGCAGAAAAGCATGATTCCTTTATCAGTCCTACACCGGACGGTAAGATTATCATGGAGTTCTCAGGAAAAGAATTAATCAAGGGCGAGCCCGATGCATCCTCCTTCCCGTCAGGTGGTTTGAGAGCAACCTTCGAAGCCAGAGGTTATACAGCATGGGATTGTACTTCACCTGCATTCTTAAGAGAAGACGCAGCCGGAGTAACCTTATGTATCCCTACCGCTTTCTGTTCTTATACAGGGGAAGCGTTGGATATGAAGACCCCTCTGCTTCGTTCCATGGAAGCCCTCAGTACTCAGGCAGTAAGAATTCTCAAGTTATTCGGCCATGACAATGTGAAGAGAGTAACCGCTTCCGTTGGACCTGAGCAGGAATACTTTTTGGTAGATAAAGCAAAATACTTAAAGAGAGATGACCTGATCTTTACCGGCAGAACCTTATTCGGTGCTATGCCTCCGAAGGGTCAGGAATTAGATGATCACTATTTTGGAAGCATTAAGGAAAGAGTTGCTTCCTTCATGAAGGAATTAAATATCGAGCTTTGGAAGATGGGAGTTACTGCAAAGACCCAGCATAACGAGGTTGCTCCTGCACAGCATGAGCTGGCTCCAATCTATGCGTCCGCTAATATCGCTACAGATCATAACCAGCTTGTTATGGAATGTATGAAAAAGGTTGCCAACCGCCATAATCTTGCCTGCCTGCTTCATGAGAAGCCCTTCGCAGGTGTTAACGGTTCCGGTAAGCATGACAACTGGTCCATGGTTACTGATACAGGCAAGAACTTACTTGATCCCGGCAAGACACCTCATGAGAACGTTCAGTTCCTGTTGGTACTGGCAGCAGTATTGAAGGCTGTAGATATTCATGCAGACCTTCTTCGTGTATCTGCATCCAATCCCGGCAATGACCACAGACTTGGTGCTAATGAAGCACCTCCGGCAATCATCTCCGTTTTCCTTGGAGAGCAGCTTGAGGATGTCATCACACAGCTGATTGAGACAGGTGAAGCAAAGAGCAGTAAAGACGGAGGTAAGATGAATGTAGGTGTGCATACCATTCCTGAATTCAAGAAGGATGCGACAGACAGAAATCGTACTTCACCCTTCGCATTTACCGGAAATAAATTCGAATTCCGTATGGTTGGTTCCTCCATGTCCATCGGAACAGCCAATACCGTTCTTAACACAATTGTAGCAGATGTACTCAGTGAGATCGCTGACTCCCTGGAAAAGGCAGAAGATTTCAATGTTGCTGTTCATGACCTGATTAAGAAGACTTTCACCGAGCATAAGAGAATTATCTTCAATGGTAACGGTTATGCAGATGCATGGGTTGAAGAGGCTGAAAGAAGAGGACTTCCGAATATCAGATCTATGGTTGAGGCTATTCCTGCATTAACCACAGAGAAAGCAGTATCGATTTTTGGAAAGCATCATGTATTCTCCTCTGTAGAGCTGCATTCCCGTGCAGAGATTATGTTTGAGGCTTATGCAAAGGCAATCAACATTGAAGCGAAGACCATGATTTCTATGGCTAAATTAAAATATATCCCTGCAGTAATCAATTACACTAAGAACCTGGCTGATTCCATCAATGCAGTGAGAGCAGCTGTCGCAGATGCTGATGTCAGCGTACAGAGCAGTTTACTGAAGGAGATTTCCGCATTGCTCGCAAAGGCTCAGGCTGCTGTTAAGAAGCTTGAGGATATCACCGGTGAGGCTGCTTCGATGGCTGAGGTTTGTGATATGGCGAAGACCTATCATGACAAGGTTGTACCTGCTATGGCAGCTTTACGTGCACCGATTGATGCTTTGGAAGTGATTGTAGACAAGGAATTATGGCCGGTACCTACCTACGGCGATCTGTTATTTGAGGTTTAGGATAAAAGTGCGAATAACATCTTTATCAGGAGAGTAGAATATATTTTCAGAAGGTAAGGCTGTCCCCGGTTGCTACAATACGGCTTGGGGACAGCTCTTATTCTGCCTGGAAACACTGGATTTATGCGGCTTTTAACAATCGTTTGGTTCTTCAGGAAGGGTCTGGTGACAAAAAATTAACTTGACAAATGGAATAACATACTATATATTTTGAATATCAAACTATTTGTAATACAAAATATATGATTGACTTATGAAACATTACAAGTGATAGCTGCATCTGGATATGTTTATAAGCAGTTCCCGGGAGTGAAGCATATGAATGAGAAACTGATTGAAATAAATAGGATGCTGGTTGAGGTATATGATGATGTAAATCATATTGAGGAATATTCCATTAAGAAGGGCGTCTTCAGTGACTTGTCTATCACGGAGATACATACGATTGAAGCGGTCGGATTGTATCAGCCGAGGACGATGTCTGAGGTCGCAACTGAACTTGGGATAACCCTGGGGACCTTGACAATCGCGGTGGATAAGTTGATCCGTAAAGGATATCTGGAAAGAAGCAGAAGCGAAACTGACCGGCGAATTGTCTACGTCACTCTTACCAAAAAAGGGAAGCTGGCATACCGGATCCATGAAAAGTTCCATCTGGATATGGTAAAAGCAATTATGTTGGATTTTACTCCACAGGAAGAGGAAGTATTACTGACGGCTCTCGGAAAATTAAATCAGCATCTGAAGGATATATATTCGTAAAGAGTTAATCATGCAAGGAGGACTCCAGGATGAGACATGCGACAATAGTCGGAACAGGAAGCTATCTGCCTGAGAATCGGATGACCAATGACGATATGGCAAAGCTGGTAGAAACCAGCGACGAATGGATCGCTTCCAGAACCGGAATACGGGAAAGGCGGATTACGACAGGAGAAACCACCTCGGATCTGGCTTATGAAGCCGGAAAAAGAGCGATGGCGGACGCAGGTCTGAAACCGGAGGAGCTGGATCTGATCATCTGTGCAACCATTTCACCGGATTCCTTTATGCCGTCGGTTGCCTGTATCGTGCAGGAAAAGCTGGGTGCTGTAAAAGCGGCGGCCTTCGATCTCGCAGCAGCTTGCAGCGGTTTTGTGTATGGAATCACAGTAGCAACAGCATTTATAGAAAGCGGAATGTACCGCAATATCCTGGTAATCGGCGCTGAGACCCTGTCCAAGGCATTGGATTGGTCGGATCGCTCCACCTGTGTACTTTTTGGTGATGGAGCAGGAGCGGTAGTATTACAGGTATCCGATCAGAAAGGAATACTGGCGGTGAACCTCTTGAGCGACGGCAGCAAACAGGATTATCTCTGCCTGCCTGGGATGCCTCTTACCAATCCATTCATTTCGCCGTCGGAAGATAATCGCCCGGTCATTACGATGAAGGGTCAGGAGGTATTCAAGTTTGCGGTCAGGAGTATCGCTGACAATATTAAGACAGTACTTGCCAAGGCTTCTCTGCAGAAGGAGGATATTCGGTATATCATCGCCCATCAGGCAAATTGCCGTATCCTGGAACAGGCATCTAAAACCTGTGGTATTGAATTAGAGAAGTTCTTCATGAATCTGGATCGTTATGGAAATACTTCTGCAGCGACCATAGGGATCGCCCTGGATGAGATGAAGCACAAGGGAATGATAAATGCCGGTGATAAGCTGCTGTTAATCGGGTTCGGGGGTGGAATGACCAGCGGGTCCGTATTGATAGAGTGGAATAAGTAAGCCGTTACTTTTTTTTGACATTTTAATTCAAAATTTTTAAGGAGGTGAGGCTTTTTCAGGAAAACGAGGAATAAAAAGATGGTACCTTGGATATATCAAAGAGATATATGGATTGATCTATAGAAGACGAATTAAGAGATTTACCATATAAATGACAAATGGAAATTAATTATATTAGAAAAGAATGAATTAAAAAGGAGGATATCTTCCTCTAGAGGGAAGATGATTAAGAAGATGGATTTAAACAAAATTAAAGAGGTAGTAGCAGATCAGTTAGGTGTAGATGTATCAGAGTTAACCCAGGAGACATCCTTAAAGGATGATTTAAACGCAGATTCCCTGGATTTATTCCAGATTATCATGTCCTTGGAAGAGGAATTCGGAATTGAAATTCCTACCGAAGATACAGAAAGCATCGGTACGATCGGAGATATCGAAAAATACCTAAACAGCAGAAAAGAAGCAGAATAATCAGCAGGGTATGACTCTGAGGAAGATGGAGAGTATAGGCGATGAAATCTAGAGTATGCGATTTACTGAATAT
>JAEZLY010000111.1 GCA_023414985.1 Bacillota bacterium
TTCCAAGACTGTGGAAGCAAGAGAAGAAGCTCTTAATGAGTTAATTCCTTTCCAGAAGGGAGACTTCAAGGGTCTTTACGAAGTAATGGAAGGAAGACCGGTTACCATCCGTTTCCTCGATCCTCCGTTGCATGAATTCGTTCCTACCGATCCCGCAGATATCGCAGCATTAGCAAAGGATATGGGTCTTAGTGTGGAAGAGGTTCAGGCTACCTGTGATTCCTTACACGAGTTCAACCCGATGATGGGCCACAGAGGCTGCCGTCTTGCCGTAACCTATCCTGAGATTGCAAGAATGCAGACCAGAGCGGTTATGGAAGCAGCGATCGAAGTGAAGAAAGAAAAAGGCTTCAATATCGTTCCTGAGATCATGATCCCTCTCGTTGGTGAGAAGAGAGAGTTAAAGTTCGTTAAGGAAATCGTTGTTGAGACAGCAGAATTAGTTAAGAAAGAGATGAATTCCGATATCGAGTACCATGTAGGTACCATGATCGAAATCCCTCGTGCAGCATTACTTGCTGATGAAATCGCTGAAGAAGCTGAGTTCTTCTCCTTCGGTACCAACGACTTAACACAGATGACCTTCGGTTTCTCCCGTGATGATGCGGGTAAGTTCTTAGACGCATACTACAAGGGCAAGATCTACGAGTCCGATCCCTTCGCAAGACTGGATCAGGAAGGTGTTGGCCAGTTAGTAAAGATGGCTTCCGAGAAGGGCCGCAAGACCAGACCTAACATCAAGCTTGGTATCTGTGGTGAGCACGGCGGAGATCCTTCCACCGTTGAGTTCTGCCATAAGGTAGGTCTGAACTATGTATCCTGTTCACCTTTCCGTGTGCCGATCGCAAGACTTGCAGCAGCACAGGCCGTTCTTAACAATAAATAAGTTCAATATACAGAAAAGCAGTCCGTAAGGGCTGCTTTTCGTTGCACGGCCTGTGCTGCTCAGCACCAGGCAGTGTTAAATAATAAATAAGATTTAGAGATACAGAAAGGCAGTCCGTAAGGGCTGCCTTTCGTTAGTACGGCCTGTGCTGCTCAGCACCAGGCAGTGTTAACATAAGAAATAATTCAAATTTCAACGTTTCTCAATAGTTAATTTATGTTAGACTGTATTGAATGATAGCGAAGAATTAATAAGGCACCCTATCATTGAAAAATGGCAGTGTGTTTTTGGTTTTCAAAACAGGAGAAAATGCGTTATATAATAACATTGACATGGATGGTAAATAAATTTATTATATGAATTATAATTATGGGAGGTGAAATAAATGAGGAAAGGTTATGTATTAGTTCCCGGAGCTGGTATGTCAGATTGGGTATGGAATAAAATAATTCCATTATTGAAATATGAGTCGTTCTCTATTCCTAGGCGATTAAAAATAAATAATATTGAAAATCGTCTTACTGCTACTTTTACAGATGTTTTAAATTATGCAAATGAAATAATTGATGAAACTGGGTTTGATGAAGTTGTTTTAGTATGTCACTCAGGTGCAGGGTTGATAGGTGGTACATTAGGGAAGTTGAATCCCAAGATTAAGCATATTGTATTTATAGCAGCAAATATACCAAGAAGTGGAGAAACCGCTATTAGTGTATTTCCTGAAGAAATTCAAAATAAGAATATTGAAGCTATAAAAGCTCAGGCTTCTAGCGATTATATTCCTATGAAAAAATTGGAGCAACAATTTCGAAATTATTTCTGTAATACATGTACGGAAGAGGATGTTTCATATATCTTGGAACAAGAATTTATACCAGAGCCTATATGTGTAATAACGGAAAAAGTGGATTGGACTGATTTCCCGGAAAAAGGTATGACTTACATTGCGTGTACACAGGATAAAACCTTAACGATTGAGAACCAGGAATTTTTAGCATCTAATTTAAATATTAAAGAAATCAAGCGAATCTCAAGTGACCATTTGGTTATGATTAGCCATCCTACAGAATTAGCTACTGTGTTAAATGAACTGTAAAAAATACAGAAAAGCAGTCCGGAAGGGCTGCTTTTCATTATACTGCTCAGTTTAAAGCAATTGTTTTGCCGATGTAACTGTTATTTCTAAAACTCTGTTTAAGAATGGGTATTTATCTTTCATCATATCAAATTCTGAACCGGTTTTGAGGAATTTCGCATTGCCTCCAATTTCAAAGCCTGTTCCCTGGTAATTATTACGCCCCATAACTCCCCTGGCACCTAATGTAAGCTTTACTTTGTCATTATGGTTAACATCTTTTTCGGTACTGTTCATACCGGCTGCTGGAATTAGAATTCTTTCATCTTCTGTTACAATTATGTAAGAATTCCAAGTGCAGGTTACATGTGCTTCATCCACGCCCCAGGATATGATTGAAACTACTCCCTCGTGATTTAATACCTCATAAAATTTTTCTGTAAGCATTTTTAGTCCTCTTTCTTTGAATAATAGATATATAATATCGTGGATAGTATCTGTCGATAATTATATTATAATAACAAACCTTTTGTCAACAGAATTCATTATGTACAGGATTATATATTTAACACTGCATAATTATCTTGAATAAGAAAAAATAATAGGATATTATATAAAGATAAAATGCTTTGTATCAGAGGAGTATGAAAAATGAAATTTTCAATCGGAGTAGAATATGCAATACATTGCTTGTTATATATGGTAAATACGGAAGAAGGCAAATCTGTCGGAATAAGGCAATTAGCTACATTTCAAGGTGTCTCGGAGACCTATTTATCAAAAGTATATGCAAAATTAAGTAAGTCAGGTATCATTAAGTCCTTACCGGGTGCAAATGGTGGTTATGCACTGGCTCGCAGCGCTGATGAAATTACATTTTGGGATATTGTTGAAGCAGTAGAAGGAAGTGAAGCATTTTTTCAATGTGCGGAAATCAGACAAAACAATATACTGTTAGATAAAGATAATTTGCCTGATACTTATACTCAGTGTCCTTGTCTGATAAAGGTTGTAATGCTGGAAGCAGAGAATGAAATGAGAAAATATTTAAAGAATAAGACATTGGCATGGCTCTATGATGAGGTTTATTATAAAAAGCTTCCGACAGATATGGAAAAGGCCATGATTGAATGGTTTGGTAATAAAGGAAAATAGTCGACCCAACATCAGCAATGGAACAATTGTTGATGTTGGGTTGTTTTTAGTGTACAAACTGGCACCTACAGCCGGTGATATGGCCAATATTCAGAAGGATCAACCTTAACAAATACACACAAAATGACAATAAAAAGCATCAAAACTTACATTAACGTAACAAGGACAAATGATATAATGAAAATAAGTCCGGATGAAGCGGATGGAAAATGGTAGTAGCAAAGAAGAAAAAGGTGAACAGACCGGGAAAGCGATCTGTGTTACTGATCTTGATATACAGAAAGGGAAAAAATATGCCGATCCTATACCACGAGAAAACCAGAGAATTTCATTTATATAACGAGAATATCAGCTACATCATACAGATCATGAGCAACGGGCAGATAGCAAATCTGTATTACGGAAGTCGTATTAACGATAAGGAAGATTTCAGCTATCTGATCAGGACAAAATATTGCTCCGAAGCAGCTTATACCTCAGAGGATGAGGAAAGCAAGCTTTCCTTGCAGTATATCCAGCAGGATTATCCGTCCTACGGGACCTCGGATTTTCGTTATCCGGCATTCTGTATTAAGCAGCAGAATGGCAGCAGTATCACGAATTTTACCTATCTGACCCATAAGATATTTATGGGGAAAAGGAAGTTGGAAGGTTTACCGGCAACCTATGTTGAGAAGGATGAGGAAGCAGCCACTTTAGAGATTAAGCTGGTCGATGAGCTTATACCTATGGAAATGGTACTCAGCTATACCATCTATAAAGATCTACCGGTAATTACAAGAAACGTAAAGTTTTTAAATAGGAGTGAGGTGCCGGTTTGCCTGGAGAAAGCCATGAGTGCCTGTATTGATCTACCGGACGATAATTTTAAGATGCTTCATATGGTGGGTGCATGGGGAAGAGAACATTACATTAAGGAGAAGGAACTGGATCAAGGAATACAGGGCATCTACAGTATGCGTGGTTCCAGCAGTGCGGAGCATAATCCTTTTATTGCCTTGAGAAGGTTCAATACGAATGAATTTAGCGGTGAGGTCTATGGCTTTTCACTTGTCTACAGCGGAAATCATCTGGAACAGGTGGAGGTTGACCATAATAACATGACTAGGGTACTTCTGGGAATTCATCCGGACACGTTTCAATGGGAGCTGGCAGCAGGAGAGTTGTTTCAGACACCGGAGGCTGTTATAGTCTATTCGGATAAAGGCTTAAATGGAATGAGCCAGACGTTCCATCAGCTATATCGTACCCGTTTGGTGAGAGGATACTGGAGAGATAAGGCCAGGCCGGTGCTGGTGAATAACTGGGAAGCAACCGGGACAAATTTTACGGAGGAAAAGATACTCCGGCTGGCAAGGAAAGCAAAAGATTTGGGCATTGAAATGTTGGTACTTGATGATGGGTGGTTTGGAGACCGGGACGGTGAAAAGGCCGGCTTAGGAGACTGGTATGTAAAGAATACGAAGAAGCTGCCGGACGGGATCGAAGGTCTTGCTGATAAAGTGGAACAAATCGGCTTGAAGTTTGGCTTATGGTTTGAGCCGGAAATGGTCAATAAGGACAGTGATTTATACCGGGAGCATCCGGATTGGATCATACATACGCCGGGAAGATTCCAGTCTCCCAGCAGATACCAGCATGTTCTTGATTTCAGCAGAAAAGAAGTGGTTGATTATATCTATCAACAAATGGATGCAGTCCTTTCAAAAGCAAAGATATCCTATGTAAAGTGGGACATGAACCGATATATCACAGAGTGTTATTCCGTAGCGCTTGCTCCGGAACATCAGGGCAAAGTATTTCATCAATATGTATTAGGAGTATACGATTTATATGAACGGCTGGTCAGCAGGTATCCCCAAATATTATTTGAATCCTGCAGCAGCGGTGGAGCGAGATTCGACCCGGGATTACTGTATTATGCCCCTCAGACCTGGACCAGTGATAACTCGGATGCAATTGACCGTATCAAGATTCAATATGGAACCTCGTATGTATATCCTTTGTCAAGTATGGGAGCGCATGTGTCAAAGGTACCCAACCTGCAGAATGGCAGAACAACACCGTTGCTGACAAGAGGAAATGCCGCATTCTTTGGGGTATTCGGTTATGAGCTTGATCTGGCTGAAATGAGTGAAGATGAATCAACGCTGGTAAAGGAGCAAATATCCTTTTATAAGAAATACGAAGAATTATTGCATAAGGGAACTTTCTATCGTCTTTATGAACCGTACTCCGCTGATACTGCCTCTTGGATGGTAATATCTGATGATAAGAAGGAAGCAATCGTTGGTTATTACCGCATGGAGTTGTCGGTGAACGGTGGATGGAAATATCTTAAGCTCGCTGGACTGGATCAAAACAAACGATACAGCGTTGATCATGGAAGACAGATTTCCTACGGAGACGAACTGATGAAAATCGGAATTATGATTAATGAATTCGAATGGGGGATGGAAAATCAGGAATATGGTTCGAAAATTATCCATTTACAGTATGTTGAATGAAATTATCGGTTTCTGTATTTGGAGGGCGAGATACCGATGGCATTTTTAAAGCCTTCAGGAAAACAACCGGATCATGATAGCCTGACATCAGGGCAACCTCTGCAATTGTATAAGTCTTATCCTTTAATAAAGTACAGGCTTTGTTAATGCGGAATTGTGTTAAGAATTTCTGGGGAGAGATATTTAAACATTCTTTAAAGATGGTTGTAAAATAGCTTCGGTCTAAGCCAACATAAGCAGCAAGATCAGACACGGTGGTATGGTTCATATAATTCGTCTGAATATAATCGATGGCTTTTCTGATGTATTGGCTTTTAACAGACTGCAGATTGACAGAGTTATTCTGCTTTGCGTTCTCTACTAATTCTGCGAATAGGGAATAAAGCAGGGACTGAATCCGCAGATTGGCACTATGAGAATATTCGTTATTTACCTTGACCATCTCCAACAAACAGTTTTTTAGCTGGTCACCTCTTGTGTAATGAAAGATTGGCTGATCCTCTGTCAGCCCTGCAAGCTGAAGGTAATTAGAAGCGTTCAAACCATGAAAGCCAACCCAGACATACTCCCAGGGATTTTCGGTGCTTGCAGTGTAGGTGGAGATTTTATTGGGGCTGATTAAAAAGCCTTCGTTTTCAGTCAGGTGGTAGGTCTTGCCACCGGTTTTAACAGTACCCTCTCCGGATAAAATATAATGGATTACATAGTGTTCGCGTATGGCGGGTCCCCAGCTGTGACCGGGCAGGCAGGAAGATATCCCGCAATAATACATGTATAATTCGGAAGAACCGGTATTGTCGTTAACATGAAGTTCCTTCATTGTGTTATCATAATAGATTTCCTTCAGATAGGAATCAAATTTATTAATCGGTTTCCCTTCGTCGGATAAAAGTTCGCAAATCGAGATTTTCATATTACCCTCCATGTTTCCTTTTTCCGGAAGCTCAATAAACTGTCCATTGGCCTATTGATTAATATCCTTACAGGAATCTCTTATTACCATTTCTGTTTTAAAGGTTATGTTGATGCCTTCGATATATTTGTTCAGAATAAGGTTATTTACCAGTTCGGCCACTATTTTATACATATCATATTTGAACCTTTTGACCGTAGTCAAAGCCGGTACCGTGAACTTTGCCAGTTCAATGTCATCAAAGCCGATAATCGAAATGTCATCAGGGATCGAATATCCGAGCTCTTGAATGGCTTTCATAGCTCCGCAGGCAATAATGTCATCAAAGGCAAAGATGGCAGTGATATCCTTATGCTTTTTTAACAACTCTTTTACGGAATTATAACCATTATCATAGCTAAAAGCCCCCGATAGGATATAGTCGTCCGAAAGCGATAGATTATGCTTTGCAAAGGAGCTTTTGCAGCCGTCAAGCCGATTCATGCTGATCAAATGTTTTTCCGGTCCGCTTAAGATACCGATTTTTCTATGCCCCAGATCATATAGATAATCAATTACATTTTCTGATGCAGAAAAATTGTTATAGTCAACATAATTCCAGCCTTTGGTGAAATCAATGCCGTTTGTAACGATATACGGGATATTAGAAGCAATTAGCTTTTCGACGATTTCATCATCGACAAAAGCCCCGCAGACCACGGCTCCATCAATTTTCTTTTCTTCAATCATGCGGAAGGACATGGATGATCTTTCTAATTTTTCGGAGTTTGCAGCCAATATTACCATATTGCCACAGGCCTCAAGCTCCTCCCTTAGGTCCGGTATATCACTGGAATACGCAGGGTTATTACCGATAAATGCATCTCTTTGAGGAATAAACATTGCGATTGAGAAATTGTTGTTCATGAGTTTTTCCTGAACAGTATTTGGCTTATAATTTAATGAATTAACAACCTCACGAATCTTTTGCACGGTTTCATCCTTGAAATTTCCTTTATTATTGAGTACTCTCGAGACGGTACTCGTGGAAAATCCGGTTATTTTGGATATTTCAGATATTTTGATCATAATTATTCCCTTTCCTTTCATGCTGCGCATAGCCCCAAGTATTATGAAAAAAGTTGCCTGAGCTAATTTCTATTTTAGTAAGGATAATTGCTTCCTCAAGATACTTCTAACATTATTATACAGTAAATTAGAAAATAAGAAAGACTTTATGCAAAATTTTTTCACATAACCGGATTTCATTCAAAATAGCCGGGAACACTGTAAAATGGGCTTTTATCGGTAGGACATCCGAATTGCTGAAAGAGGAAGGCAACAAAGTAGCTTATATTCTTACGGCATATCTTTTGGGTGGGATACTGTAAAACTGCTCATTTTCAACGTGTTTAGGGATATTTCTGCTGTCTTTTGTTCTGTGAGAAACAATAAATCCATAATGCAAAATATTGCGCAACCAAATAATTTATTCTATAATATAATAGAAATATTTCTTTGTCAATTACATGTATTTAGCTGCAGTCTATTTTACATGGAAATTTTGTTGCATAATAACGGGAGGATTACAAAATGAGTCGAGATAAAGTCTTTGATTTTGCATATATATCTGAAAAATTAGGCATTGGAGCTGTTTCTTCGGAATGGAAGAGCAATTGGGAACTGTCGATGGAAGTCTATTCGAATGAGGGTATGTACTTTCTTGAAAGTGATTACATTAATGAGGCGAACAAGATTCTTTCACTGGAGGAGGAAGCCCTGAAAGTGCTGCAAAATACCGCTGCGGCAATTGCCGGGGAACCGTGCCTGTGTGCGCTGGCATGGCATTGCAGATGCTTGCTGCTTGCTGCGCAGGAGAAGAATGAACTGCTTTCCACATATTTTCCAGCCTTCACCGGGTATCACAGTGAAATAAATGATCTGTTTTACGCAATTGTGCTGATCGCCAGCCTGGAACAAGTTGTCCGGCTTCATGAACGGAGAGGTATACCTAGGCAGGTGACAAATGATACTTTGGGAGACCTGGGACTTTGGATGAGACATTTTTACCAAGAGAACGGAAGGTGGGGACTTGGAGAGCACGAGTGGCTCGTCCGTCATTTTACCGGAAGACTGTATCGGCTTGGAAGGCTTCAATTTGCTTATGGCACCCTGGAAGATGATATCCATGTTTTCCGGAATATTAATCATGCAAAAGTAATAGCACTCTGTGGACCGGAAGTAAATTACCGGGGAGATGGCCTAATCGATGGCACGAACACGATCTATGCTTCAGAGAACGTGTGGGTGTCTCGTTATGATACCAATCGAGAACAAATCCTTGGCAATCCGATTTCTCCATACGGTAGAGCACTTCGAACAATTCTGAAATTGGAAAAGGAGGAGTGGATGCCTGCCCTGACTAAGGGCTGTGACGTTCTTGAAGTGCATATTCCGGAGGGTGAAAGTATTTCTTCTGATTTATGTGGTGGTTCCTTTGAAATGGCCATGGAATTACTGCCGAAATGCTTTCCTGAGAGAACATTCAAGGCATTTACCTGCAATACCTGGCTACTGGATATCAATCTTCAGGAACTGCTGCCATCTTACTCTAACATTATCCGCTTCCAACGGGAGTTTTATATCTATCCGGTATTAGGAAGTGACAAGCAGACTTTTGAAAGGGTTTTCGGAAAAAAGCCGGATGATTTGAACACTGCACCGAGAGATACTTCTATGCGCAGAGCTGTTCTTGATTACTACGCGGAGGGAGGCTGCCTTAGCAACATGGCCGGTTTTATTCTGAGGGAGGATCTGAGTTGGGGAAGTGAAGACTATCAGAAGAGCTGGGAAGAACTAAAAAGAGACATATCTCTTCCTATAGAAGAAGGGGAAAGTGAAATTATCAATACATTATGATAAGAAATAAGGGTATTAACCGATCCAACGGGGAAGAACACAGCTATGCGGCTAACCGTTGGAATTTTTTGACCTCAATTCTAAGCAAAAAATTGTGCAATAAATGCGAAATACAGTGTAAACACTAGATAATTCACTGAAATAGCAATAAAAGAGAAGAATTAGGATAATAATTTGTATATTTTAGTGAGAAACTTATTGCGCAATAAAATGCAATATGATATAATTCCTTTTGTAAGGTAATCAGAGTACAGGTAATCCGGCAATAATGCTAAAAACGGATTATCATCTGTAAAATTGAAAAGGGGGGATACAAAATGAAACGAAAGAAAGTCATAGCGATACTTCTGAGCTTTACAATGTTTTTTGTATTCAGCGGTGGATTGATCCATCCGAACACTGCGGGGGCGGCATCTGCTCATAAACTTACCTATTCCGCTCCTCCGGTAACCAATCCTCTAAAAGGCTTCATCCCGTACAGTAACCCGGATGATGACGGATTTACGGCAAATGGTAAGGCGCAGGTTTATGATCAGCTGCCATATACGATGGAATGGTTCTACCTTCCGCTGAACTCTGTTATGAAGGATGCCAACAAATTTGATTGGTCTGCACTTGAAAAAAGACTTAATAACATTGCTTCCCATGGTCATCAGGCTGTTCTGAGATTTTATGTGGATTATCCGGATAAGCCCTGTGGAATTCCGAAATATCTCCTGGATGATGGACTGAAGACCCATACCTATGTGGATTATAATAATGGTACGCATGCAGAGAGTCTGAGTCCTGACTATAACGATCCGCGTATGATGAATGCAATAATAAGCTTTATTGAAGCCTTTGGTGCAGAATATGACGGTGATCCGCGGATCGGTTTTATTACGGAAGGCTTAATCGGCTTCTGGGGTGAGTGGCATACCTGGCCGCATGACGGTTATACTCCTTCTACGGGCAATTTGACTGTAGAAAAGGAGGTATACAAGGATCCCAACGACGGTACGATCAGGCTGACAGATTGGATGCCGACGACTGCTAATCAGGATAAGATTTTGGAGGCATTTGATAAAGCATTCAATCGTACTAAGATACAGGTAAGACAGCCTATGGGTACCAATGGCCACAGCGTGGACCTTGATATGGGTTATCATGATGATTCGTTTGCCTATGAAACCCTTTCACCTGACTATGATCCGGTATCCGGCCAGTCGTGGATGTTCTGGGGCAGGATGGAAGCTGCCGGTGCAACACAGAATTGGAAGACCAACCCTATGGGCGGTGAAATGAGACCGGAAATTCAGTCTACGATGTTTAATTACGATCCTCCGATGTATCACCAGGATAATCCGTCATTAACCAGCGGCGGACAGGATTTCTATACCAGTCTTACCGTAACACATGCAACATGGTTGCTTTCTCAGGTTCTGTTTACAACTCCGTTGTCGAAGGCGGCGAAGAAAAGAATAATGGAAGCGGATAGTAAACTGGGTTATGTATTTTATGTACCGAAGGTTTACATAGATCATGATATTACTGCGGGTAAGGCTATGAATGTTGGCATTGAACTGGAGAACCTCGGAGTTGCGCCCTTCTATTATAATTGGAAGATTGAACTCGGACTGAAGAATGCCTCCGGTAAGCTGGTTAAGACATGGGAAACCAATTGGAATCTTACCAAGATACTACCCAATACTCATAAAATGTTGACTTGGACTACTGAGGATAACGGAATTAAGAAGACGGGCAGGTATACAGTAGTCATGAGGGTGGTTAACCCTCTGGAAAACCTGAAAATATCGAAGGGAAAAGCAGCAAAGCTGATGTTTGCGAATGCAGAACAGAATAAGGATGGTTGGCTTACTTTGTCAACGATTAATGTAACATCAGATAAAGCGGGCAAGTAGTTTATTTTTAAATCATCTTGAATAGGATAAGCAGGTCTTACAATCTGCCAACAGCTGTATTGACAGTGTTTGCGCAAGGATGTATAATTAAGAAGTAAAATATTTGCGCAAAATAGTGCATTGGTTAATGGGTGTAGAAGCACCATGTTAATAGCTATATAATACATCATAATCATCAAGAGGAGGAAATGAAATGAAAGGTAAAAAGTTAATTGCTCTAATTCTTTGTGTTTTAATGTTTGTTACGTCTTTAGCTGCTTGCAGCAGTGGAAGCTCTTCAAGCAAAACAGACACAGCAGACACAACAGATACAGCGGTTACACAAGCGGCTGACAGTGATGCATCAGCGCCTGCTTCCGATACTAAGGCAGACCCCGTAACGCTGACCTTTGCAATATGGGACAAAAATCAGCAGCCGGCTATGCAGGCTATGGCAGATGCATTTACAAAAATCAATCCTAACGTTACAATTAACGTTGAATGCTCCAGCTGGGGCGATTACTGGACAAAGCTCGACGCTGCCGCACAGGGTGGTAC
>JAEZLY010000121.1 GCA_023414985.1 Bacillota bacterium
TTTTTGGGGGTCAGGACAGGGCAGTACTGCTCCCTTTCATGGCAGCGTTGGAGATGATTCACACCTACTCGCTGGTGCATGATGACCTGCCTGCGATGGATAACGATGAATATCGCAGAGGCAGGAAGACAACTCACGTGGTATACGGAGAAGCGATGGGCATCCTGGCAGGGGATGGCCTGCTTAATTATGCTTTCGAGACAGCGACGAACGCTTTTGATGAAGCCGAACATAGTACAACAGATACCCTTACTGTATATCGGAGAATTGCTAGGGCTCTTCAAGTTCTATCCGAAAAAGCCGGCATAAAAGGAATGATCGGCGGACAGGTGATTGACATGGAACAGTGTGAAGGCGAATCCTCACGGAACCGACTGGACCATATGTATCGTCTAAAGACTGGGGCACTGATTGAAGCCTCCATGATGATCGGAGCAATCCTTGCCGGAGCAGATCAACAGCAGATTAATCAAATCGAGCAGATTGCCGGTGATATCGGGCTGGCTTTCCAGATTAAAGATGATATTCTGGATGTGACCAGTACCTCGGAAATACTGGGAAAACCGGTACACAGCGATGAGAAAAATGAAAAGACTACCTATGTGTCCCTGATGGACATCAGAGATGCGGAAGCAGAGGTTTTAAATATATCGAACAGGGCGATGGACGCATATGATACCCTGCCCTATCAGAACGAATTCCTTCGGTTGTTAATCATCAGATTAATCAACAGATTGAATTAGTTGCCAGTTTTAGAAACGAGGTGAAAGCGCTTGCCAAAGCTACTGGATAGTATCAATCAGGCAAATGATATTAAGAGGATAGAAGAAAAGGATTATGAACAATTGGCGGAGGAAATCCGCAATTTTCTCATACAGAAGGTCAGCAGGACAGGAGGCCATCTGGCCTCCAATCTTGGTGTTGTAGAACTTACGATGGCGTTGCATTTGTTCTTGGATTTTCCGCAGGATAAGCTGGTGTGGGATGTTGGCCACCAAGCCTATATCCATAAGCTTCTGACGGGACGTAAAGAAATGTTTTCTACCCTTCGGCAGATAGACGGGATCAGCGGTTTTCCCAAGAAGGAGGAGAGTATCTGTGATTCCTTCGATACCGGACATAGCTCCACGGCAATCTCGGCTGCGCTGGGGTTGGTGAAGGCAAGAGACCTAAGCGGCGGAAAAGATAAGGTTGTAGCGGTGCTTGGAGACGGAGCTCTGACCGGCGGCATGGCCTTTGAAGCACTGAATAATGCCGGAAGACTTAAGACGAATTTTATCATTGTATTGAATGACAATAATATGTCCATCTCCGAGAATGTCGGTGGCATGGCAAATTACCTGGCGAAGCTCAGGACCAGCTCGAAGTACACGGGATTTAAGGAAAGCTTTGAGAATACCTTGAACTTAATGCCCGGCGTCGGTAAGGTGATTGTGGATAAGCTGAAGCGATCCAAGGATGCCATCAAGTATTTCATGATCCCGAGCATGTTCTTTGAAGATATGGGATTAACGTATATCGGACCTATCGACGGTCATGACATTGATCAGTTGAGGACGGCCTTTCAGGCGGCGGCGAGAGCAAAGAAAGCAGTTGTTGTCCATGTCCTTACCAAGAAAGGGAAGGGGTATCATCTTGCAGAAAAATATCCGGCAAGGTACCACAGCGTAGATCCCTTTGAAATCCAGAGCGGCCAGCCGATTAAAGCAGATAAGAACCTGTCCTATACCAAGATTTTCTCCGATGCAATGCTTAAGCTGGGAAGAGAAAATGATAAGGTGGTAGCGATTACGGCTGCCATGCCCTTTGGTACAGGCTTATATGATTTCAGTAGGCAATTCCCAGACCGATTCTTCGACGTGGGAATTGCAGAGCAGCATGCAGTTACCTTTGCCGCAGGTCTGGCAATGGGAGGCTATCGCCCGGTGGTAGCAATCTATTCGACCTTCCTGCAGCGCTCCTATGATCAGATTATTCACGATGTGTGTATCAATAACCTGCCTGTCGTATTTGCCATAGACCGAGCGGGCATTACCGGGCGGGATGGAAAGACCCATCAGGGCATCTTTGACTTATCCTTCCTGTCCCATATTCCGAATCTGGTGGTACTGGCTCCGAAGAATAAGACTGAGCTGGAGCAGATGTTAGCCTACGCTGTCACCTATGAAGGACCTGTGGCAATCCGTTTCCCGAAAGGGGATGCTTACCTAGGATTAAGTGAATGTAACGCTCCGATGGAATACGGGAAGGCAGAGCTCCTTGTGGAAGGTTCGGGTATAGCAATCCTTGCTGTAGGCAGTATGGTAAAGACAGGTATGCAGGTGGCGGAGGAATTGAGAAATGATGGAATTAAGGCTACTGTGGTAAATGTCAGATTTATATCCCCGATTGATACGGATATGCTGCAATATTTGGCCAAGGAGCATCGGATTTTTGTAACACTGGAGGAAAATGTGAAGAGCGGCGGTTATGGACAGAAGGTCGCCGATTTCCTCTGCGAAGCGAGACACAGTGATATCCGGTTGTTGAACATCGCCGTACCGGATCAGTATATCGAACATGGCGCAGTAAGTGAGCTGCATCAGAGATTCGGCCTGGATGCCGGAAGTATTGTTGATAAAATAAAGAAAGAGCTGTATGGATGAAAGAGCGATTAGATGTACTTTTAGTGAATAGGAACCTGGCTGAATCCAGAGAAAAGGCGAAGGCTATTATTATGTCCGGCAATGTATTCGTAGACGGACAGCGGGAGGATAAAGCGGGCAGTACTTTCCCGGAGGAGGTCCAGATTGAGATCAAGGGCAATCCCCTGCGTTATGTCAGCCGAGGGGGTCTGAAGCTTGAGAAAGCCATGGACCATTACGGGATTACACTGACCGGAAAGGTATGTATGGATGTCGGCTCCTCAACAGGTGGCTTTACTGACTGTATGTTGCAGAACGGAGCGGTCAAGGTCTATTCCGTGGATGTCGGAACGAACCAGCTTGCCTGGAAGCTGAGACAGGACGAGCGGGTCATTTCGATGGAAAAGACGAATATCAGATATCTGACTCCGGATCAGATCGGTGACAGGATTGCGTTTGCTTCCATTGATGTCTCCTTTATCTCCTTAACGAAGGTATTACAGCCGGTAAGGGAGCTTTTGCAGGAAGAGGGCGAAGTGGTGGCATTGATTAAGCCTCAGTTCGAAGCCGGAAGAGACAAAGTAGGTAAGAAGGGAGTGGTGCGGGATACGAAGGTTCATGAAGAAGTGATCCTATCCGTCAGTACCTTTGCTGCTTCCATCGGTTTTGATTGTATCGATCTGGAATACTCGCCGATTAAGGGCCCGGAAGGAAATATTGAATATTTATTATATATGAG
>JAEZLY010000182.1 GCA_023414985.1 Bacillota bacterium
TCTCCCCAGACCTCTCTCATGATGTCATCGCTCTCATATTGAATGGAGCTGGTGTCGATGGATACCTTGGCACAGTAATTCTTAAAAGCATCCGGAAGTGAGGTAGACCATAATACGGTCAGGTTCGGTTCCGGCGCAGGTCCGAGATTATACAGGGTATGAAGAATACGGAAACTGCTCTTGGTAACCAGAGTCCTGCCGTCCAAGCCCATACCGCCGATGGATTCCGTTACCCAGGTAGGATCACCGGAAAACAGATCGTTATAGGATGGAGTTCTTAAGAAGCGTACCATACGGAGCTTCATGACGAACTGATCCATCAGCTCCTGAATCTCTGTCTCTGTAACAAGACCATTTCTTAGGTCTCTTTCATAATAGATATCCAGGAAGGTAGTCACACGTCCGAGACTCATTGCCGCGCCGTCCTGTTCCTTAATCGCACCCAGATACGCGAAATAGGTCCACTGGGTCGCTTCAAAGGAGTTCTTTGCAGGACTGCCGATGTCAAAGCCATAGGAAGCCGCCATCTGTTTCAGCTGCTTTAAGGATTTGATCTGCTCGCTGATCTCCTCCCGAAGTCTGATGTCCGGAGATTCTAAGATGGAGATCTCAAGCAGCTTCTTCTCATGAAGCTTCTCTTCGATCAGGAAATCAACACCATATAGAGCAACCCTTCGGTAATCTCCGATGATTCTTCCTCTGCCGTAAGCATCCGGAAGTCCGGTGATGATTCCGGTATGTCTTGCCTTCTTCATCGCATCCGTATAGGCATCGAACACTCCGTCATTATGAGTCTTCCTGTTCTGGGAGTAAATCTCCTCTGTCTTCTTATCTAAGGTATAGCCATATGCCTCCAGCGCATTTTTCACTACACGGATACCGCCGTTAGGCATAATTCCGCGCTTTAAAGGCTTATCAGTCTGGTATCCGACAATCAGCTCATCCGCCTGGTCTAAGTAGCCCGGACCAAAGGCTGTGATTGTTGAGGGTTTCTCCGTCTCTGCCTCCAGAATTCCCTTCTTATTCTCCTCTTTCATCAGCTCCATGACCTTCTCCCAAAGCCTGGTTGTTCTTTGGGTAGGTCCTGCGAGGAAGGAGCCATCGCCCTCATAGGGTGTGTAATTATGTTGAATAAAGCTTCTGACGTTCACATCCGTCGTCCAGCTTCCCTGTTTAAAATCGTACCATTCCTGTCTCATCATGAAACCATCCTTTCCACCGTTATTTACGGCAATCAGCTTTTTCTTGTTCTTTTTGGTCTTGTTTTCTTCCGTTAGTATTATAGATAGATGTTTCTGTAAATTCCACTGGCAAAAACTGCCTCAAGGAATTTTTCAATTCATTTATATCACAGATCCCGATGGATTTCTGTGATTTAAATCACGGAATCAGTCTAAAACAGGTACTCCGCTAAATATCTTTCTAATTAAATATTAAGTGGATTATTATAACACTTTGCTATATGCTAAGAATAGCTGATGTTAGCCTATACGGACACCATAAGAATTATATTAAGAAAAAGGAGGATCTGTCAATTGTCAAGTGCATTTACGATTATGCCGCTCCTGGCATTGTTTACATACGGAGTATCTATAGTGATATTGGTATTGGTGATCTATACTCTGTATCTGGCAATTAAAGCATTAAGAATCTATATTCAGAAAAACTCGTAATACCCGCTGAAAATGGAAAGAGGCTGCTTCAATACCAGTGGTTTTGAAACAGCCTCTTTTTATTATATTATTTCGTTCTTTCCGATGATTTCTATTAATGTTTGTCTCTCTGAACCTATGTTAAGCCAGATTGCTGTAGCCGATCAGGCTTGCGTCCACAGCCTTTGCTGCTTCCCTGCCCTCGCGGATTGCCCATACCACTAAGGACTGTCCTCGGTGCATATCTCCTGCGACAAATACCTTATCCACATTGGTATGATATTTACCTGCCTCTGTCTTGACATTCGTTCTTTGATCCAGCTCTACACCAAAGGCTTCAGCTACATAGGATTGGGTTCCCAAAAAGCCTGCTGCGATCAGGACAAGATCAACCTCTACCGTCGTCTCACTACCGGGTACCTCAGCCATGATCATGCGCTTAGCTGCTTCATCGAACTTGCTTTCCAGACGGACCAATATAGCCTTACATACATTGCCCTGTTCATCGGCAAGGAATTCCTTCACCGTGGTCTGATACTTTCTCGGGTCATCGCCAAAGGTATCAATTGCTTCCTCCTGACCGTAATCAGTCTTGCAGACCTTCGGCCACTCCGGCCAGGGATTATTTTCAGCTCTGGTCTCAGGCAGCTTTGGAAGCATTTCCAGCTGCAGTACGGATACTGCCCCCTGGCGGATAGAAGTACCGACGCAATCATTACCGGTATCACCGCCGCCGATTACCATCACCTTTTTCCCCTTTGCGGAGACAGTGAAGGCTTCCATCTCCTTCACCGTAGTCGTTCCGGCATCCAACAGATCCTTTGTTGCTGCCTTTAGGTAATCTACTGCAAAATAGATGCCCTTTGCCTCTCTTCCGGGAGCCTTGATATCTCTTGGGTTGGAGGCTCCGCAGGCAAGGATGATGCTGTCGAACTCCTTCAAGAGTTTATTCGCCTTATAATTTGCACCGATATCTGCTCCTGTTACGAAGGTAACACCTTCCTCTTTCATGATATCGGCCCTTCGGTCTATTACATGCTTCTCCAACTTCATGTTGGGAATTCCGTACATTAAGAGTCCGCCAACCCGATCGGAACGTTCAAATACCGTTACCAGATGTCCTCTTTTATTTAGCTGGTCCGCCGCTGCCAGACCTGCAGGCCCGGAGCCGATGACCGCAATCTTCTTGCCGGTACGGATTGCCGGAGGATTGGGTTTGATATAACCGGCCTCATAACCGTATTCTGCGATTGCATACTCATTTTCCTTGATTGTAACCGGATCGCCGTTCAGACCACAGGTACAAGCCGCTTCACAGGGTGCGGGGCATACC